>CAYUVJ010000483.1:0-2049 GCA_964447955.1 uncultured Gemmatimonadota bacterium | reverse complement strand
ATAGATCCCATCTTCGGTCAACAGGAGGATGGAGCAGGAACCCTCGACGACGTCCTGGGCATGCTCCAGCCCAGCGGCGAAGGTGGCCTCCCGGTTGATGAGCATGGCCACCACCTCGGTCGGGTTGACCACACCTCCGCTCATCTCCGAGAAGTGGGCGGTCCGGCTGGTGAAGGCCTCCTTGACGATCTTGGCCAGATTGTTGATCCGCCCCACGGTCACGATGGCGAAGGTCCCCAGCTGAGAGCGGATGATGAGCGGCTGATCCTCATAGTCGCTGATGACCCCGATGCCGTACCGGCCGTGCATGTGGGGGACGTCGTCCTCGAACTTGGAGCGGAACTGGGAGTTGGTGATATCGTGGATGTACCGTTGTATCCCTTCGCCGTTACGTACCGCCAGCCCGCCACGCATGGTGCCGAGATGAGAGTGGTAGTCGGTACCGAAGAAGAGGTCGGTCACACAGTCCTGTCGCGAGGCGACGCCGAAGAAACCGCTCATCCGGGGGGTCCTCCATCCGGGGTGTCACAGAGATCGTTCGGACCGGCGGGGTGGGAGTCGGATGGGACGGCTCCCGGCGCCTCCTTCATTTTGGGGTGGGGGGGTGACACAACCCGGGGATCGCGGACTGGAATCCGTGTCCCCACCACGTATCTTGGGAGTCGATGCCGGCTGTAGATCCTCCTCGGTGACCTCGGCCGGGCACCGCGCGACCCTGTCCCGGAGTGTGTCGATGTACAAGATCGGATCCTTCCTGGGCGTGGCCCGGGCTCCCTTCCTGCTGCTCTCGGTCACCCTGGTGATGAGCGGCGCGGCGGCCGGCGCCTGGCAGGGTCACTTCGACCTGCCGAACACCCTGGCGGCCCTGGTCGGGCTGGTCGCCCTGCACGTGGCGGTCAACGCGCTGAACGAGGCCAGTGATATGCGGCGGGGGATCGACCTGGCGACCGAGCGCACCCCGTTCTCCGGCGGCAGTGGCGTCCTGCCCTCCGGCGCCCTGACCGTGCGGGCGGCGACCACGGTCGGGCTCCTCGGAGCGGCCATCGGTCTGGCCTGCGGTATCTGGCTCTATTCCCGGGTCGGTCCGGTACTGCTGCCGTACATGCTCGTCGGGGCGGTCCTGGTTTTGGGCTACACCGACTTCCTGGCCCGTATCGGAGTGGGTGAGGTGGTCGCCGGATTGGGTCTGGGGGCGTTGCCGGTGGCCGGAACGGTCCTGGTCCAGGGGGGTGGGGTGGGTCTCGCCGGCTGGATGGCGGCCGTCCCGGCCTTCCTGATGACCTTCAATCTGCTGCTGCTCAACGAGTTCCCCGACGAGACCGCCGACCGGGAAGGCGGGCGCAGCAACCTGGTCCTGCTGCTGGGTCGACCGGCGGCGGCCCGGATCTATGCACTCGCTGCCCTTCTGGTCCCGCTCGTGATCCTGGCCGGGGTCATCCTGCGGACCTTCCCCTGGACAGCCGTGGTCGCCATCCTCCCCTCGCTCTTCCTCATCCAGCCGTTGGCCTGGGTCCGGCAGGACCCCGACATCCCGGTACCCATACCGGCCCTGGGTTCGAACGTGGCCTGGAACCTCACGACCAACCTGCTGCTGGCGGGCGGCCTGGCGGCCGGGGTCCTGCTCGGCTAGGACGCGACCCTAGGTGGCCGCCGACGCGGCGGTCGAACCGGCGATGATGGCGACCATGGCCGCCTGCTGGGCCTCCACCACCGCCAGAGCCGCCTGCAGAGCGGTCAGGTCGCGTTCTTCTGCGTCCAGTCCCCGCCGCGCCAGGGTCTCGTTCATCAACAACCCGCTGGCCAGGGAGATGGCGATGGACTTCTGCGGCCGCGGCCGCACGCTCATGAGCCGGGCGACCGCCCCGGACATCCGCTCCGTGACCGCCGACGGATCGTCCTCCATCAGCACCAGCAGGGCCACTTCGTCGTACTGGGAACTCCAGGTCCGGATCCCGGCTGCTTTGAGCGCCCGCCTCAGTCCGGCGAAGGAGCGGGCCGCCTGGGTCGGGTCCAGGTCTGAGATGGCCAGCAGATGAGAGGCGAGCTGGA
>CAYUVJ010000482.1:0-2062 GCA_964447955.1 uncultured Gemmatimonadota bacterium | reverse complement strand
TTGCGGTGCTTCGGCTAGGCTTCAGGGGCACCGTCTGATGAGGAGATCCCATGGTCCGGTCCGACCCGGTCCGCTTCGGCATCGTCGGTTTCGGCCTGCACGCGGTCAAACGCCTGATGCCCGGATTCGCGGCCGCGGAGGGGTGCCGGGTGACCGCCCTCACCCGCCGGGACCCGGAGGCGGCCCGGACCACCGCCGAGCGCCACAGCATCCCCCATGCCTTCACCAGTGTCGAGGAGCTCTGCCGCCGCGGCGAGGTGGACGCCGTCCTGGTGGCGACCCCTGACGCCTGCCATCATCCGGATGTATTGGCCGCGCTGGCGGCCGGCTACCCGGTGCTGTGCGAGAAGCCCATGGCCATGAATGGTCGCCAGGCCCGGGAGATGGCAGAGGCTGCGAGCGGTGCCGACCTCCCACTGGGCGTGGCGCAGGTCTTCCGCTTCTGCGAGAGTGTCGCCCTGGTCCGGGATCTCCTGGCGGCCGGGGAGATCGGCCGGGTGGAACAGGTCCGGGTCGAGTTCGGTTATCCGGCCCGCGAGAGCCCCCGGACCTGGATCGACGATCCCGGACTGGCCTGTGGCGGTCCCCTGGCCGACGTCGGCATCCACTGCATCGACACCCTGCGGTATCTGGTGGACGATGAGATCGTGGACGTACAAGCCCGGGCGATCTCGGACCCCGGCGGGGGTCCCTTCGAGCGGGCGGCCGTCGTATCGTTGCGTCTGGCCGGGGGAGGTCTGGGCGTGATCGCCGTCTCGGGCCGGGCCCCGTATCGCACGGCGTTCGAGGTGGTCGGCGAGACCGGGTCGATCCACGCCCGGGACGCCCTGAACGTGGAGCGGACGCTCACCGTGACCCGGCAGTCCGGGACGGGAGATCCGAAGCCCCGGAACTGGACGGTGGACAACCGGGACGCCTACCGTCGCCAGGTGGAGGCCTTCACGCGCACGGTGCGGGAGGGGATCCCGTTCGCCTGCCCCGGCGGGGAGGGGCTGAAGGACCAGCTGGTGCTGGACGCGGTCTATCGCAGTCTGGACACCGGAAGCCCTGAACCGGTAGAGGAGGTCTGAGATGAGCCGACGGATGACCCGGCGACAGGCCGGCGGTCGGCTGGCCCGTCTGGGGGCCGGAACCCTGGTCGCGGGAGCGGCCGGACCGGCCGTCGGCCCCTGGTTCCTGGCCGGATGCGGTCGGGGGAGGGAACAACCCAACATCGTGCTGGTCTTCACCGACGACCACGCCACCCAGGCCATCGGGGCCTACGGCAGCCGCATCAACCGCACCCCGCAGATCGACCGTATCGCCCGGGAGGGCGCCCTCTTCCGGAACAGCTTCTGCAGCAACGGAATCTGTGCCCCCAGTCGGGCGGTGGTGCTGACCGGCAAGCACAGCCATCGGAACGGCAAGGTGGACAACAGCGGCACCTTCGACATGAGCCAGCCCACCTTCAACAAGGCCCTTCAGGCGGCCGGCTATCAGACGGCCATCATCGGCAAATGGCACCTGGGGGTCACTCCCGAGGGCTTCGACCACTGGGAGGTGCTGCCGGGTCAGGGCCAGTACTACAATCCCGACTTCGACACCCCGGCCGGCCGTCGCCGCCACCAGGGGCATGCCACCGACATCACCACCGAGCTGGCCCTCGACTGGCTCGACCAGAAGCGTGACCCGGGCCGCCCCTTCCTGCTGATGTGTCAGCACAAGGCCCCGCACCGGAACTGGATGCCCGCGCCTGACAAGCTCGACCTCTTCGAGGATGAGGAGATTCCCGAGCCGGCGACCCTCTTCGACGACGGGGCGGGGCGGGCCTCTCCCTTCCGGGCTCAGGAGATGACCATCGCCCGGCACATGATGCCGGCCTACGACCTCAAGATCACCCCGCCGGAGCACGAGGACGACGCGGACGCCCGGAACTGGCGCTGGGTCTCCGAGCGGATGAGCCCTGAGCAGCGGGATCGCTGGGAGGCCGCCTACCGCCCACGGAACGAGACCTGGCGCCGGACCCGCCCCGAAGGTCGTGACCGGGTGCGCGGCTGCTATCAGCGCTACATCAAGGATTACC
>CAYUVJ010000481.1:0-2064 GCA_964447955.1 uncultured Gemmatimonadota bacterium | reverse complement strand
GTTGCCGTACCGGTTATAACAACCGTACCCATTTGTAGGATCGTCTGTTCTAAGGCGAAATTCAGCGAGTCGGTGTGCCCCGCCCTGACTGTGACGACTTGGTGCCCTTCTTTGTAACCCATTACTGTGGCGACGATGTGCGTTTCTCCCGGCTGCAGGTTCAGGAGCCGATACTCTCCCCGTATGTTTGTGAACGTCCCCATGGTCGTGTGCTCGACCATGACATTAGCGTAGGCCAGCGATTCTCTTGTTTCCGCGTCCACCACTCTTCCAATTATCGTGCCGGTCTGTCCCGACTGTGCGTGCACTGTCGGTTGCCATATCAGTAGCGAGCCGGTAATCAGCAACGGAATGATACGATTAAGCGACATGGGAATACTCCCTACTGTGTTGGCCAATTTCCATCCAGGTACACCGCGCTTCCCATCCGTAGCAGACAGGCCTGAACCGCTGTCCCTGAGCCCCGGTGTTCCCGGCGGCCGGGCCGAGCAGCAGGACACTCGCCAACAGGTAGAAAGGTATCGTTTGCATACCCAGATCCTCACGGTCTCGGATGGTGACAGCCCTCCTCCCGGGGGCATGCTGCGCCCCGACAGGGAGTGTGCCGTCGCGCTGTCAGTTCGGTTCGATCGCGGGTGTCAGACCGGGAGCGGGGGTGCTCGGGGGACGCACATGGAGGGGAACCGGATCTGCGCCAGCAGCTGGCTCTCCGCCACCGGTACCGGGAGGAGGATCGGCATGGGTTCGGGGACCAGGTAGGTCGTCCCCGGATCGCCCGCCGTGTTCTGGACGACCTTCTGCCAGAGGCAGGCCGGGCAGTTCGGGTCCCAGAGGGAAGAGGGATCGGCGTGGCGGTGGAAGAGGTCGCTAGCCACACTGGCGAACACATAAATGCCCGCCAGCAGCAGGATGATCACGGACTTCTTATGGATCCCTGACAGCGACATCGGACCGTGTCTCCACTAGGAACAATATGAACAGTTACTAGGGATAGGACGCTCAATTTCAGCCCAAGCATATCATCTCGCCTGAATTCCAGTCAATTCCCCAGATAATGCCCTTTCAACATCCAGATGAGGCCCTGTCGCAGTTCCCCGTCCCACTCAGGTCCCGCGAGTAGGCGTAGTCGGTGCGCTGCACGGTCACCGAGCTGTGGTTCTGGACCTGGAACAGTCGCAGGTAGTCGTCGTAGAGGTAGTAGGTGAAGCTGCCGTTCTCGTCCTCCTCCGAGCTCTTCAGCCCCGTGTTGCCGTCCCAGTCCGTCTTGGTCATCAGGTCGTTGCCGTTGTCGTCGCTCGAGCCCTTCAGACGGCGCACCCCCGTCAGGAAGCGGTGCTGCAGCCCGGCCCGCCGCATACCCCCGCGGCCGGAACGGGTTGACCTGCTCCCGGATCAGATAGGGTTTACCGTTCGTGCTGTTGTGGTGGTACTCGGTGTCGGTCACCAGGGAGTCGGATCCCTGGTAAGTCACACTGCGGATCAGCGCGTAGCGGCGGAAGACGATCGTGGAGTCTTCTGGGGTGTAGTCCAGCTTCTCGACCAGGGTGCTGGCGTTGTTGTAGATGAGCGTAAGGTCCAGGCTGCCCGCATGGGATCCTATCGAGGAGGAGGGATAGACGGTGTATTCGGTTCGCCCGATACTGCCCGGGGGCGTGACCCGCATCCGGTGGTAGTATTCCTTCTTGTCGGCCGATGCGTAGATGGAGTCCAGCGGGGCGTATACCGTCGTCTCACTGCCCTCGCCCATCTTGTGGTCCAGGGACACCGACCGCACGATCCACATGTTGCTGAACGGCCCGCTCACCCCGTACCCGAACGTCTTCTCGCCTCCCTACGGATACGTGATCTCCTCCAGGGCGCCCGGATTGGGGGTGCTTGACCGGTAGGTGAAGCTCCAGGCCGGCAGTCCGGCCGCCTGGGTGGGGTGCCGCTGCTGCACGGAACTCAACAGCAGCTTCTGGGTCGAGCCCGAGCTGTGGTAGCCGTAAGAGAAGTCGTACCTGGCCCGCACCGTGCCGCTTGTCGAGTCCTTCAATACGAAGTAGTCCAGCCGCTGCTGCTCAT
>CAYUVJ010000480.1:0-2064 GCA_964447955.1 uncultured Gemmatimonadota bacterium | reverse complement strand
ACCCGGTTGTTCCCCCGGTCCATCACGTAGTAGTTCCCGTCGGGGCCCCGCTCGTACTGATAGGCCTGGTGCAGCAGGGACTCGGGCCGCTCCTCGTCCTGATGCAGGCGCACCACCTCTTCATACCGCAGGAGCAGGCCTTCGTACTTCGGCACCAGGGAGGTGATGGCGGTCGGCACACCGTCCTCCCCCGTCTCGACCCGGAAGGTATGTTCCTCTACGGCCGCATCGTTCCCACTGCACGAGGCCAGGAGAAGAACCAGATATAGGACCGTAGGGCGAAGGAACCGATGGTTGATGGGACCACGGAGCCGGAGGTTCAGCATGGTAGAATCCTCCCTAGCAGACAGGGTCCGGGGCGGTGGAGACTTATAAACGGGGACGGCCGGGGAGCGCGGCTGTTTATCCTCAGGCCGCGTAGTAGAGCACCGCCAGGTAGTGGAAGACCGAACCGGCCAGCACGAAGAGATGCCAGACCAGGTGCCCGAAGCGCAGGTTGCGGGCCGCGTAGAACGCCACCCCGCCGGTGTAGGCAAGCCCTCCCGCCAGCAGCAGGAGGAGTCCCTCGAGGGGCATGCGCTGCCACATGGGCCGGATGGCGATCACTACCAGCCAGCCCATGGCCACGTAGATCGCCGTGGAGATGATGGGGTAGCGGAAGGGGACGACGACGGTGAAGACCACCCCGGCCACGGCCAGGAACCAGACGATCCCGAACATTGTCCACCCCCACCCCCCCCTCAGTACGCCCAGGGTGAAAGGGGTGTAGGTACCGGCGATCAGAAGGAAGATGGCGCTGTGGTCGAGCACCCGGAACACCCGCTTGACCCGCGTTCCGGGCAGGGCGTGATAGAGCGTCGAGGTCAGGTAGAGGACGGCCAGGGTGGCCGCGAACACACTCACCCCCACGATGCTCGCCGCCCCGTTGGGGATGGCCGCGAGCACCAGGAACGGGGTCCCCGCCAGCACGGCGATGAACCCGATGCCGTGGCTCACACTGTTGGCGATCTGTTCGCCGGTGGACTGCGGACGAAGAGACACCCGGAAGACTCCGGTTCAGGGGGATCTTGCGACGGCCCGCTCACTCCGGAGCGGATGCCCTAATATGCGGCGGACGGGAGACGACCGCCAGCCGGGTCCGCCCGCCGGCCGCATCTCCTCCCAGGGCGAGCACGCGAGGCCGAGCGACGGATCAAGAGCCGATGCACGGCAGAGTCCCCGGGACGGATCGATCGGATCGTGCTCTGTGAACTGGTGTGGGTCCTGGAGGGCGCCTACGGATACGAGCGGGCCGCGATCAGGGATAACGCAATCCTTCGATCGCAGGTCGGATCCGGAAGACGGTAGGTACTTCCAGTCCTGTATCCTCCTCGACGACGATCGACAGCAGGTACCCCTCCCCTATCCAGGTGACCCGTTCCGCTGCGGGCCATTCCGTGACGCCCAGATACTCGCCGCGCGGGCTGAGGAGCCGCTGCTTCTCTCTCGGGGGCCGCGGTCCAAGGGAACCGTCCTCATAGGGGATCTGAAGCCAGAGGTATCCCTCCGCATCGATCAGAAGCCCGTCCCAGAACGCCTTGTTCTCCGCAAGCCGAGCATGGTCCCTGAGTCCTGCGGCCATCTCCGGTCGCAGCCGCTCACCCCCCTCCGGTGCACCGGCCCGGGCGTTCGCCGCCTGTCGATCCAGGAAGTGGTGATCACCACCCTGTGACCTTCAGGAGATCTCCAGACCGCAGGTATCCGGCTGAAGAAAGGCAGGGGATTCAGAAGCGAATCCACCAGACGGCCGTCGGGCCGGAACGTATACGTGCGGAGCAGCATGCCGTCCCGAACGAGGATCTGGTCCTCAAACCTTCGGATTTCGATTATCCAGCGGAATTCGCCGGGCCCCTCACCTGCCCGTCCGAAGCTCCGGACGAATCGCCCGTCGGTATCGAACACCGCGATGCGATGATTGCCCGAGTCAGCGCAAGCGGTCATCACGAGGATCAACAGGAAGAGCACAACAGCTCGCCTGCGATCGCAAGCGACGTGAGAGGCCGGTTCCGTTGGCATAGCAGCCTC
>CAYUVJ010000479.1:0-2065 GCA_964447955.1 uncultured Gemmatimonadota bacterium | reverse complement strand
ACTCGACTACCAGGTCAACGAGGGGGACGGCGCCTTCTACGGGCCAAAGATAGATTTCCACATCCGGGACAGCATCGGCCGTTCCTGGCAACTGGGGACCGTACAGCTCGACTATTCCATGCCGGAGCTCTTCGACCTGGAGTACGTCGGTCCCGACGGCGCCCGGCATCGTCCGGCAATGATCCACCGGGCCATCTTTGGGTCGGTCGAGCGCTTCATCGGCATCCTGATCGAACACTACGCCGGCGACCTGCCGCTCTGGCTGGCCCCCCGGCAGGTGGTCGTCATCCCGGTCGGGGAGTCGCATCGCGAGCATGCGGGAGGGGTCGTCCGCCGGCTGCGGGAAGCGGGGCTGCGGGCCGAACTGGATGAACGGGACGAGAAGGTCGGTTATAAGATCAGAGACGGCGAGACCGGACGGGTGCCCTATATGCTGGTGGTGGGGGACCGTGAGACGGCTTCCGACTCCGTCAGCGTCCGCCGGCGCAAGGAAGGGAACCTGGGCGCTGTGAGCGTCGAGGAGTTCGTGACCAGGACCAGGGAGGAGAGGGACAAATACTCGTGAGCCAAGAACGTGGACCGCGCGTGAACCAACAGATCCGGATCTCACCGGTCCGGATCATCGACGAGGACGGGGAACAGCTCGGGATCATGGAGGTCCACGCCGCCCGGCAGATCGCCGAGGAACGCGGCCTCGACCTGGTCGAGGTCGCACCGACGGCCCGCCCGCCGGTCTGCAAGATCATGGACTACGGGAAGTACAAGTACGAGCAGGCCAAGCGGGACAAGGAAGCGAAGAAGAAGCAGCATCAGGTCACGGTCAAGGAGATGAAGTTCCGTCCCAAGATCGACGACCACGACTACGAGTTCAAAGTCGCCCATGTCCAGGAGTTCCTGGAGAAGGGGGACAAGGTGAAGCTGACGATCATGTTCCGGGGCCGCGAGATGATGCACCAGGAGTTCGGTCTGGCCATCCTCGAGCGGGTGCGGGACGACCTGTCCGACATCTCGGGCGTCGAACAGGAACCGAAGTCGGAGGGTCGCAACATGACCATGGTCCTGGCCCCGCTCCGCGGTGCCGGCCGGGCCAAGGACGCCTCCGAGGAGTGAACGCGGGACCACCAGAACCGTCGGGAAGCGAGAACAGATGCCGAAGATGAAGTCGAACCGGGCCGCCATGAAGCGCTTCAAGCGCACCGGCTCGGGCAAGATCCGCCGTCGCAGGGCCTATGCCAGCCACCTGCTGACCAGCAAGGGGGCCAAGCGCAAGCGCCGTCTGCGCAAGGGGACCCTGGTCGATGCCGCCGACCGTCGGCGCGTCGAGCGCATGATCGGCTGAGCGCCGGTCGACCGACACTGTAGAAAGGTAAGAGGAAGGGATCCGATGCCCCGTGCCACCAACAACCCGGCGAGTCGCCGCCGCCGGAAGCGTGTCCTCAAGCAGGCCAAGGGTTTCGTCGGCGGACGCCGTAAGCTGTATCGCACCGCCCGCGAGACGGTGGAGAAGAGCCTGCAGTACGCCTACCGGGACCGCAAAGCCCGGAAGCGGGACTTCCGACGTCTCTGGATCGTCCGTATCAACGCCGCAGTGCGCGAACACGGATTGAGCTACAGTCAGTTCATGCATGGCCTCAAGACCGCTGGCATCGACATCGACCGGCGCATCCTGGCCGACCTGGCGGTCCGCGACCGCGAGGCCTTCGCCGAACTGGTCACGGCCGCCCGGGGCGGCAGCTGACCTCGAGCCCGTCGCACCGGAAGGTAGCGGACCGAGCGACCGGTCGGCATCCGATGGTGCCGGCCGGTCCTTTCACATGAAGAGGGACCCCAGGTGAGCAGCAGGTACGACGAACTGGCGGCCCAGGCGCAGGCCGCGCTGGAGACGGCCGCCGACCCGCAGCAGCTCGAAGAAGCCCGGGTCGCCTGGCTCGGACGCCGCGGTCGGGTGACCCTCGAACTGCGGGCCATCCCCGGACTCCCGTCGGACGAGCGCCCCGAGGCGGGCCGGGTCCTCAACACCATCAAGAACGACAAGATCAAGATTCTAACGATCGAAGACCCGATC
>CAYUVJ010000478.1:0-2069 GCA_964447955.1 uncultured Gemmatimonadota bacterium | reverse complement strand
TCATCTTCCTGGGCACCGCCATCGACGACCACGTCGCCAACCTCATCATCGCCCAGCTCCTCTTCCTGGAAGCCGAGGACCCGGAGAAGGACATCCAGCTCTACATCAACAGCCCCGGCGGCAGTGTGACGGCCGGGCTGGGCATCTACGACACCATACAGTACGTACGCGCCGAGGTGGCCACCACCTGCATGGGGCAGGCGGCCAGCATGGGGGCGCTGCTGCTCATGGCCGGTACCCAGGGCAAGCGCTCCTGCCTGCCCAACTCCCGGGTGATGATCCACCAGCCCTGGGGAGGGGTGGAGGGTCAGGTCTCCGACATCGAGATCCACGCCCGCGAGATGCTGAAGCTCAAAGAGCGCCTCAACGAGATGATCGTGACCCACACCGGTCAGCCGCGCGAGAAGGTCGAGAAGGACACGGACCGGAACTTCTTCATGAGCGCCCAAGAGGCCAAGGCCTACGGGATCGTGGACAGCGTCTTCGATCCCGAGAAGGGCCGGAAGGACAAGTAGCCGATGAGCGACGAGCACGAAGGCGGCCAGGGACCCGGAGGTCCGGGCCCCGGCCCGGGTGGGCATGACGACAGCGGCGGAGAAGACGGCACCGGTCCCGGGAAGAAGGGCACGGGCGGCAAGCCCCGCCTCCGGTCCGGCCGGGCGACCCTGCGCTGCTCGTTCTGCGGGCGGGGTCCCGAACAGGTCCAGAAACTCATCACCGGGCCCGACGTGCACATCTGCAACGAGTGCGTCACCCTCTGCAACGACATCCTGCGCGAGGAGGACCAGCGCGAGCCCGAGTTCGACCTGGAGACCCTCCCCACCCCCCGGGAGATCGTCGCCGTCCTGGAGCGCTACGTCATCGGCCAGGACGGGGCCAAGAAGACCCTGGCGGTCGCGGTCTACAACCACTACAAGCGCATCAAGTACCGGGCCGGACTCGACGAGTTGAGTGAGGACGACGTCGAGCTGGAGAAGTCCAACATCCTGCTCATCGGCCCCACCGGGGTGGGCAAGACCCTGCTGGCCCAGACCCTGGCCCGCATCCTCAAGGTCCCCTTCACCATCGCCGACGCCACCACCCTGACCGAGGCCGGCTACGTGGGCGAGGACGTGGAGAACATCCTGGTCCGCCTGCTCCAGGCGGCCGACTACGACGTCAAGCGGGCCGAGCTGGGCATCGTCTACGTGGACGAGATCGACAAGATCGCCCGCAAGAGCGAGAACCCCAGCATCACCCGGGACGTCTCGGGCGAGGGGGTCCAGCAGGCCCTGCTGAAGATCCTGGAGGGGACCAACGCCCAGGTGCCCCCCAAGGGGGGGCGCAAGCACCCCGAGCAGGCGCTCATCCAGATCGACACCAAGAACATCCTCTTCATCTGCGGCGGGGCCTTCGACGGGCTGGACACCATCGTGGGACGCCGGCTGGGCAAGAAGGTGGCCGGGTTCGGCCGGGCCGGCGAGGTGGCCAAGCGCACCCGGGGCGACCTGTTCAACGCCACCGAGTTCGACGACCTGCTCCGCTACGGCATCATCCCCGAGCTGGTGGGACGGCTCCCCGTGCTGGTGGCCCTGCACGACCTGGACGAGGCGTCCCTGCTGCGCATCCTCACCGAGCCCAAGAACGCCCTGATGCGCCAGTACGAGAAGTCGTTCGAGATGGACGGGGTGGAACTGGTCTTCGCCCCCGAGGCCAAACAGGCGGTCGTCGAGATGGCCATCAAGAAGGGGACCGGGGCGCGGGCCCTGCGCTCCATCCTCGAATCGGTCATGCTCGACCTGATGTACGAGATTCCCGGGCAGGAAAAGAAGGAGCGGGTCGTCATAACCGAGGAGATGGTGCGGAACCGGTCCCATACGGCGAAGTCTTCGGCCGAGCGGCAGGATGCCGGAGGCGACCGGCCGGCGGCCGCCGAGGCCGCCGAAGCCGCGGTGATCGAGACCGACGCGGCCGCCGATGAGGACGCCGACGAGGGACCGGCCCGGACCAAGAAGATCGCCTGACCCCAGCGGCCCCGCGGTCCGGGCCCGGAGCGACCTGCCCGATGGCTGACCCGTCCAAGAAGAAGT
>CAYUVJ010000477.1:0-2074 GCA_964447955.1 uncultured Gemmatimonadota bacterium | reverse complement strand
AGACCTCCACCGGGCTCTTCGCCCTGGTGCTGGTGCTGACCGGGATACTGCTCGACGCCATGGTGCGGCGGGGGTCCCACTGGCAGCTCTCCGCCCTGGTGGCCTGCCTGCCCACGGCGGCGGTGCTGTCGATGCCGCTGATGGTGCTGGACCGGGAGGAACTCCGGGACCAGCTGTTGGGGGCGATGGAACCGACGTTCCGGACGTTGTCGGGGATGGGATTCGATGAGGTGGCCCTGCGCGACCAGTACGCCGGCGTCTTCGACACGGCGATTCGTCTCCTGCCCGGGGCCTTCCTCATGGCCGCGCTGGGGACCGCTGTCCTGGCCCTGGCCCTGGGATTGTGGTGGCTGCATCGGCAGGGCTCGGTGGAAGGGGTCGAGATCCCCTCGCTGACCATGTGGATATTCCCCGATGGTCTGCGCTGGCTGACCCTGGCCGGAGTGGCATTGGCGGTGGCGGCGGTGCCGCTCGGCTGGCCGATCGCGGTCGAGACGGTCGGGTTGAACATCCTGGTGGCGGCCGTGACCGTATGGTCGGTCCAGGGATTGAGTATCGTCTGGTATGGCTTCGTGGTGCGGGATACCGCGACCGGCTGGCGGGTCGTGTTCCTCGTACTGACCCTGTTTACCGCCTGGCTGGGACTGCTCCTGCTGGCCCTGCTGGGTTTCGTGGAACGCTGGATCCCCTTCCGGTCGCTCATGGCCGAGGGGACGCAGGCACGTGAAGAGGAGGAAGACTGATGCGCGTCATTCTGCGCGAGGACCTGCCTAATCTGGGAGAGGCCGGGGATGTAGTCGAGGTCAAGACCGGCTATGCGCGCAACTACCTGATCCCAAGCAAGCTGGCCATGCCGGCCACCGAGGGGAACCTGAAGACCTATCAGGACATCGCCCGGGGACGGGACGTGCGGGCGGAGAAGGCACTGTCCGATGCCGAGGAACTGGCATCCCAGTTGATGGGGGTGGAGCTTCGTTTCTCGGTCGAAGTGGGTGCCGAAGAGCAGCTCTATGGATCGGTGACCGCCCAGATGCTGGTCGAAAGCCTGGAAGAACTGGGTTTTAAGATCGAACGGCGCCGGATCATGCTCAAGGCCCCGATCAAGGAACTGGGTTCCTTCGAGGTGCCCATCCACCTGCACAAGCAGATCGAACCGGTCGTTTTGGTCGTGGTGGAGAAGCACCAGGAGGAGTAGCCGGCGCCGGCTCGTCCGCCCGACGTCGCCGGCGGCGTCTCTTGCTCCCTCCGACCCCATACACTCAGAGCATGCAGCGCTTCACCGTGAGCGGACTGGCTGTGGACGAGGCCAACCAGGCCCCCGTCGTCCTTCTGCAGCAGCAGGACGGGGAGCGCATACTGCCCATCTGGATCGGGCCGGGAGAGGCTAACGCCATCGCGCTCCGGCTGGCGGCGATCGAATCCCAGCGGCCGCTGACCCACGACCTGCTCCGACGTGTCATCGAAGGAGCCGACATGAAGGTCCGGGAGGTGGTCATCACCGATATCCGCGATCATACTTTTTATGCCGAGGTCGTGCTCGAGGGGGACGGCCGCCTGACGCGGATCGACGCCCGGCCGTCCGACTCCATCGCGCTCGCCCTGCGCACCGGGGCACCCATCCTGGTGTCCGATCTCGTCTACGAGAAGGAATTCGGGGTCCGACCCGAGGACGACCCGGAACGGTTCGAGCGGTTGCGGCATCGTCTGAGGAGGATCGATCCTGGGAGTTTCGGCGATCCGCAGGCCTGAGAAACCCTGACCCGGGACACGGGGTCCCTACTCCGGAGGAGAATGTGAGGACCATCGATCTGCGCAGCGATACGGTCACCCGACCCACCGAGGCGATGCGCCGGGTGATGGCCTCGGCCGAGGTCGGTGACGACGTCTACGGAGAGGACCCGACGGTCAACCGTCTGCAGGCGGTGCTGGCGGAACAACTGGGCAAGGAAGCCGGACTCTTCATGGCCTCGGGCACGATGAGCAACCAGGTCGCCGTCAAGGCCCATACCCAGCCGGGGGACGAGGTGATCTGCCACCGCTGGGCCCACGTCTTCAACTTCGAGGGGGGGACCTC
>CAYUVJ010000476.1:233-2076 GCA_964447955.1 uncultured Gemmatimonadota bacterium | reverse complement strand
TGCCGGTCACCACCCCGGTGACCTGCTTGCGGGCGTGCATGGAGTAGGTGTCCATGATCCAGGCCATGGTCTGGGCATCAGTGTTGACGTCGGGCGCGGGCACGTCCGAATCGGGGCCGATGACCTCGAAGAGCTCGGCGGTCCAGCGCCGAGTGAGACGCTCGAGTTCGTTACGGGAGAGTTGGGATGGGTCGCACTGGATGCCTCCCTTGGCCCCACCGAAGGGGATGTTGACCACGGCACATTTCCAGGTCATCCAGAAGGCCAGTGCGGTCACTTCGTCCTGGTTGACCCCGGGGTGGAAGCGGATGCCCCCCTTGCCCGGTCCCCGGCCGATGGAGTGCTGGACCCGATAACCCTCGAAGACCCGGACTCGACCATCGTCCATCCGGATCGGCAGGTTGACGATGATGGTCCGCCGAGGCCGCTTGATCGACTCGATGGCCACCGGATCGATCCCCAGCCGCTGGACCGCCTCATCGAAGAACTTCATGGCCCCTTCGAAGACCGACGTTTCGTTCATCCTTCTTCCCTCATCCCGGCAACAGGTTTGTTATTCGTACCGCAGCGCATCGACGGGATCGAGCCGCGAGGCCTTCACCGCCGGGTAGACCCCGAAGACCACCCCGATGCCGGCACAGACCGAGAAGGCGGTCACCAGGGCCCACAGCGGCAGAGAGGCCGGCAGGGGGGTCACCGCCCCGACCAGCAGACCCAGCCCGGTGCCCAAGGCCGCCCCGATCAGGCCGCCGATCCCGCTGAGGACGACGGCCTCGATCAGGAACTGGACGATGATGTCGCCCCGGCGCGCCCCGACCGCCTTGCGGACCCCGATCTCCCGGGTCCGTTCGGTCACCGACACCAGCATTATATTCATGATCCCGATCCCACCCACCAGAAGACTGATACTGGCGATCCCCAGCATCACCACGCTGATTCCGGTGATCAGGGTATCCATGGTCTCCTGGATGCTGGCCGCAGTCACGATCTCGAAGTCGTTCGGGTCGATGGGCCGCAGACCGCGGCGGCGGCGCAGCAGGGCCGTGGTCTCGTCGATGGCTTCCTGGCTGCGGCCCGGCCGGGCCTGGACCGCCAGGGCCAACTCGCTGCGCCGCCCCCAGTATTTGCGGAAAGTGGAGACCGGGATCATCACCAGATTGTCCTGGCTGAAGCCCAGGAACTCGCCCTGGCTGGCCAGGATCCCCACCACCCGAAAACGCCGCCCGTCGATCCGTACCTCCTGTCCGAGGGGATCGATGCGGGAGAAGAAGCGCTCGACCAGGTCTTGCCCCAGGATGACCACCTGTCGGCGCTGGGCATCGTCGATCTGGGAGAGGAAACGCCCCGACTCCAGGTCGAGGCCCTGGATACGCGGGAGGTCACCGTCGGCCCCATAGAGCAGGACGTTGGGATTGGTCTTCTCCGTCCCGTAGCGTATCTCGGCCCCGAACTGCGTGCTGTAGGCCGAGACGAAGGCCACCGAGGAGACATTCCGCTCGATCGCCTCCCGGTCGTCCAGCTCCAGGTCGCGCCAATCCCGGGTGTTGGAGTGTCCGCCGACCCTCACCTCGACGCTGGGACGCGCCTGGACGTAGAAGGCCTCGCTCCCCACCTCACTCAACTCGTCCTGGACGTAGTCGCTCAGCCCCTGGATGAGACTGCTCATGCCGACCACGGCCAGTACCCCGATGATGATGCCCAGACTGGTCAACAGACTGCGCAGGGGATTGGCAACCAGGGCATCCCAGGCTACCCGGGTGGTTTCGCGGAATTCTACAGCCATCCGATCACTCGTGTCGCAGCGCCTCGATGGGGTCCATGGCCGCGGCGCGCATCGCCGGGT
>CAYUVJ010000476.1:0-223 GCA_964447955.1 uncultured Gemmatimonadota bacterium | reverse complement strand
CGGAACTGAACCCCAGTCCGAGCAGGATGGCCCAGAGCGGAGCGGCGGCCGGGAGTGGTGAGACCAGCGTGACCAGGAAGGCGATCCCCAGTCCCAGACCGATCCCGATCAGGCCCCCCACCCCACTCACGACCACCGACTCGACCAGGAACTGGTAGAGGATATCCCGGCGCTTGGCCCCCACACTCTTGCGGATGCCGATCTCCTTGGTCCGTTCGGTCAC
>CAYUVJ010000475.1:0-2077 GCA_964447955.1 uncultured Gemmatimonadota bacterium | reverse complement strand
GCGCAGCTCGGACTGCGGCTCCCGTCCGGCTGGTCGTGGGGGATGCTGGATGAGACTTCGGGGGTCCGCAGCGGCACGCTGTGGGCCGTTCCCTCGGCCGGTGTCGGGATGGTCCTGGTCCGGCGTCGGGACGACCGGGTCGGTCGTCTGGACGAGTTCGCCCTCGGGAGCCTCGAGATGCTGGCGGCGGTGCTGGTTCGGGAAGGACGCAGCATCCAGGTGTTGCCGGGTCCGCTGGAAAGGGACGGCGAGGAGTACCGTCTCTCGGGGGAATTCACCGTCCGCGATCCGGAATGGCCGTGGATCGAAGGCAGCCACCGGTTCCAGCTGGTCGCTTTCGCCGCCCGCGGGGAGCATCATATCCTGGTGGTGTCACGCCGGGCGGTACGGGTGATCGATGGGGTGCCGATCTCGCCGGCTCCCCTGGAGGAGAACGTCGCCGGACTTCTGGTGAGGGCCCGGAGCGCCTACCGTCCCTGACGCGGTTCGTCGGCCGGGGCCGTACCGGCGCAGGCCGTCCCGCTCAGGCCGAAGACCGTCAGCAGGGCCGCGAGAGCGATCGGGAAGCCGCGCATCAGCCTTCCGTCATCCCGGAGACCGCACATCCGCAGGCCGAAATTGAACAACCTATTCCCGTCCCGGGTGGAGGCCTGGGTGAGGGATCAGGGGATCGAGCTGGATGAAGAGCGGGGCTATCGCCACTTCCAGTACTCGGGACTGAAGACCGGGGAGCCGCCGTTCAAGATCCCCAAGGGGGCCACTACCCTGACCCGGATCAGTGACTGGCGGGAGGGCGAGTAAATCACCAGGGGCTGGTGGTTCGAGAAGCCGGCCGCGAATATACAGGCCGGCCGGGGTACTGCTCCCAAGCAGAACCGCACCCCCGAGCAGGGCCGGCAGCGGGCGGCCCTGCAGGCCGCCCAGCGCCACCTTCAGCACCAGATCACCGAGACTGAAGAGTTGAGGCGCAATCCCTTCGAGCCCAGTGGCCGCTACCTGATCGCATTCGCGCTACTGTCGGCCTTCAACATAAGTGAGCGGGAGGAAGTCGTCCAGGCCTTCGGCCTGAGGGTTCCTGATGTCGACCTCTGGGACATGGAGGACCTCTATCGCGTAGTGACGGGCCTGGATGAGGACCGGCTGTCCGAGCTGATCGCCGCGGCCGTCCAGGTCGAGCTGCGGAGCCCGCCGATCGGAGTGATGGCGGATGCCCTAAGCCGGTACCTGCAGGTCGACCCGGCGTCCACCTATGAGGCGACCCCCGAGGACCTGAAGTTGATGCGCAAGGACGAGATCCGGACGCTGCTGAACGAGCACCACCGAGAAGCAGTAGCCAGGAGTCACTCGAAGGGCAAGCACATCAGGGAGCTGACCGGAGTTCGGCTCCGGGAGATGGTCTGGCCAGAGCTCGAGAGACTGCTGAGCGGGCGGGTGGAGGGGAAGTCCTGATGTGCCGATGGGGGACGAGCAGGATGGTCCGGCTCTGCCGGCCGAAGGAAGTCAGCGGCCGGACCGAGGTACTAGTGTATGCCTGTATCGCCCCCCTGGTGCAGATGCTTAACGACTTCGGCGTACACACCACCGGGGCTTGCTGCGGGCACAGCAAGGCCCCAGGGTGGATCTCCTACGAACAGGATGGGGAGCATCGCGAGATGAGGATCCAAGCGAACTGCGAGCAGATCAAGTCTGAAGGTGTGTCCTGATGCTCAGACTACTTCAGCGACCCGCCGATGCACTTATCACAGTTGTCGTAGCCTTTGAGTTTGGCGTCAGCAAGGGATTCAAGAGGTACGGCGTGGCCAGCATTGATGATCTCATCGATCTGGCAACCCCCGTCACCAGGGATCTCATTGTCGAGATCGTGGACTTCCATCTTGTTGGTGTTGCCGCAGAATTGAGCCCCATTCAAGGGCGGTACCAAACGTCGCATTGTCTGCCTCCTCGTTTGGTGATCGACACCCCCCTGTTGAGTACTCAAGGAACGGTTGAGCCTCGGGGCGAGTTTATCCATGTCTGAGCTTACCGTCCTCCCCGTCTGGCGCTCCCAGGCCTACCGCGAGTTCCTACGCGACCACAT
>CAYUVJ010000474.1:0-2079 GCA_964447955.1 uncultured Gemmatimonadota bacterium | reverse complement strand
GCGCAGCTCGGACTGCGGCTCCCGTCCGGCTGGTCGTGGGGGATGCTGGATGAGAGTTCGGGGGTCCGCAGCGGCACGGCGCAGGCCGTCCCGCTCAGGCCGAAGACCGTCAGCAGGGTGGCGAGAGCGACCGGGAGACCGCGTATCAGCCTTACGTCGTCCCGGACCTGAGCGCCTCCCAGAGCCGATCGGAAAGCCGTTCGCGGTCACCCTCGGAAAGGGGGGTGAAAGCCCGCTCCCGGATGAGTCGGATGGTGGCCTCGATCTCCGCGGCGCAGTGGCGACAGTCGCCACAATCCTTCAAATGCCCCTCGACCTCGGAGATGAGGTGGGGTTCGAGGTCACCGTCGAGATAGGACGAGAGGTGGCCGACCAGGTCCCGGCAGGTGAGCCCGCCCCCCGGGTGATCATGATGGCCGCCATGGCTCGTCGATGGACTCATCGACCGGCCTCCTCCAGATAGGGCTGCAGTGCTTTGCGGACCGTCAGGCGGGCCCGATGGAGCCGCGACTTGACCGCCGCCTCCGAGAGTCCGGTCAGACCGGCCGTCTCGGTCGTGCTGAAACCCTCCACATCCCTCAGCAGCAGGACGATGCGGTACTCCTCGGGCAACCGGGAGATGGCCTCGTTCAGCCGGTCGCTCAGTTCATCCCGCAGCATCGTCTCCAGCGGCACCTCGGCCAGAGAGACCAGAGACGGGCCGTGGACCAGGGGCTGAAGGGCTTCCGGCGTCATCTCCTCGACCGGCAGGTGATGCCGGGGCTGACCTGAGCGGAGCCGGCGCTTCTTGAGGCAATGCGAGGAAGCGATCTTGAAGAGCCAGTTCCGGAGTGCGCCCTCTCCCCGGAAATCTTCAAGCCGCCGGAAGGCGGTCAGGAAGGTCTCCTGGAAAATGTCCTCGGCGTCCTCCCGGTGCCCGCACATCCGCAGGCCGAAATTGAAGAGCCGGTCCCCGTGTTCCTCCATGAGGCCGGCGAAGGCCTCATGATCGCCTGCCCGGGCGGCTTCGATCCGGTCCGTCAGGTGTCCGGGGTCCTCGGTCTTCGGTGTCGTCCCAGCCTGCGCCATGCGGGCATCATGGCGCAGGCGGACCTTCAGGGCAACCCCCGGGTCAGGCGCTGACGCCGACCTCGGAGAGGAGCCACTCGACCAGGTGCTCGGTCGGAACCGCACCCTCGAGAGCGTCGACTTCACTCACCACCGTCCGGGGAACCCCCATCACCTTGTACTTACGGGAGAGGTCGGGATACTCGGTCGCTTCGACCATGTCAGCCCGGATGTGATTGCTGGCCATGGCCAGCTTGTGCGCCGCCACCACCGCCTGGGGACAGTAGGGACAGGTCGGGGTCACGAAGACCTGCAGATGCACCGGCCGGGTGATCCGGCTGATCTTCTCGGTCAGCTCGGGAGTCAGTTCCGGATCGTTCTGGCCGACCAGGCGGATAGTCTCCAGGAGGGATCCGAACTCGTAGCCGGACGGGATCCCGTAGAAGCGGATGCCGTGGTCGGTGGCTCCCTGGACCACCAGCGCCGGGGTCTTGTCCACCTGGTAGTGCTCGGCCACCTCGCGGTCGGTCACGACGTCACGGATCTCGAGCCGAAGCCGGTCGCTCAGCGCGGATACCTCTTCGAGCAGTTGCCGGGTCTCCCCGCAGTACATACAGTCCTCTTCACTGGTGAAGAGCAGGAGCGAGACCTCACCGGACAAGCCGGCGAGCATCTCACGCACTTCGTTCTGGGTCTTGTCGTTCAGGAATGCCATCGGGCCCTCCCTATCAGGACAGGGGGTTCGTGTCTCTCATCAGGTACGGAGACGGTTCGGGCTGAAACGATTCAGGGATTCCTGGCTCTGACAGGATAGAAGGGACCGGCATCCGAGCCCGGTAGGCGGCCGGGGGGATCGAACAGATCGGTCCGGGATGACGATCGAGGGCATCGAGCCCGAGGAGCCGAGAGATGAGAGAAGGGACGAAGAAGTCTCGACCGCCGCTGTCCGGCGATCTGCTGGTCGAGGACCTGGTGGCGGACTACCCGGAACTGATCGGCCCGCTGGCCAACCGGGGCGTGGTCTGTATGGTC
>CAYUVJ010000473.1:0-2079 GCA_964447955.1 uncultured Gemmatimonadota bacterium | reverse complement strand
GGAGAGGGTCCCACAACTGGATCGTGCTGGGACGTCTGTCTCCCGGTTCCTCGCTGGACGAGGCCCAGCAACAGGCCGACCTGGTCTCGGTCCGGCTCGCCGATGCCTATCCCGACACGAATACCGACAAGGCTCTGCTGATCACGGAGCTGCGGGAGTACCTGGTCAGCGACCATCGTTCCGACCTGCTGATCGTGACCGGGGCGGCCCTGCTCCTGCTGCTGATCGTCTGCGCCAACGTGACCGGACTTCTGCTCGCCCGGGGAGCGGCTCGACGGGACCAGACGGCGGTGCGGGTCGCTCTGGGGGCTTCCCGCGGCCGGCTCATCCAACAGTCTCTGGTCGAGAGCACCGTGGTCGCCCTGCTGGCCGCGCTGGCAGGCCTGATCCTGGCCGTGTGGCTGCGTCCGCTGATCATCCGGTTCACCGGGGTCACGATGCCCGGGTTGTCCGCCGCCCCGTTCGATCACGCCGTGCTGCTCTTCACCTTCGGTCTCACCTTGAGCATCGTCCTGGTCGCCGGGATCATGCCCGCCCTGCGGGCATCCCGGGCCGAGATCACCGCCGACCTGGCAAGCGACCGCCCGGGCCGTGTCGGCCGGACCGGTTTCCATCGGACCATCGTCACCGTCCAGATCCTCGTCACCGTCGTCCTGCTGGTCGTCTCCGGGCTCATCATGCACAGTCTGCAGCGCATCAAGGCTGTTCCGCGCGGATTCGACGAACATGGGGTGGTCGCCGCCGAGCTGACCCTGACCCGTCAGGGGTATCCCCAGGTGGGACAGCGGCTGGCGTTCTTCAGTGACCTGATGGGGCGGGTCGAGGCCCTGCCCGGGGTCATCGGGACCGGAGCCGTCAACCTGCTCCCCCTGCGCGACCCCCGGAACGTCTTCCATGTCTTCCCGGCGTCCACCCCGGATGACTATCGGAGCGTCTTCCTGCGAGCCGCCACACCCGAGTATTTCACGACCATGCGGATCCCGCTCCTGACCGGTCGTGGTATCCTCTCCACGGACATCGACGGCGGACCACCGGTCGGGGTGGTCAGCGAGACCATGGCCCGGGAGTTCTTCGGCGCCGAGGACCCGATCGGACGGTCCCTGGTCATGGACTGGTTCGACACCCCGCGGTCCTTCCAGATCGTGGGGGTGGTCGTCGACGAACGTCTGGACCGTCTCGACTCCGATCCCTTCCCGACCCTCTATCTCCCGTTCGCTCAACTCGCCTATCCCACCATGAGCCTGGTAGTGCGGACCTCGGGCGACGATCCGGCCACGATCGTACCTGCGCTGCGCCGGATCGTGGCCGAGTTGGATCCCCAACTGCCCCTGGCCCGGATCGCCACCATGCGGGACCTGGTCGCCGCCTCGCTCTCCGGACGAAGTACCCTGGCTTCCGCGCTGACGGTCTACGCCCTGATCCCGTTCATCCTGGCCCTGGTCGGACTCTATGCGGTGCTGGCCTACACGGTCCGTCTCCGCAGCCGCGAGATCGGGATCCGGACGGCCCTCGGGGCCGACCGCCACGAAGTGGTCCGGATGGTCCTCCGGGAGGGTCTGGGGATGGTCGCGACCGGAGTGCTGCTCGGAACGGTGATATCACTCCCTGTGGTCCATCTGATCCGGCACCAGCTCTTCCAGGTCGCCCCGACCGACCCGCTGACCTATGGGCTGGTCATCACGACGGTCCTGATCACCACCCTGGCGGCGAGTGCGTTCCCGGCCTGGCAGGCCGCACGGGTGGATCCCCTGCAGGCGCTGCGGGTCGAATGAGACAGGACGAGGACCGGGCAGTCGAGGACGTGACGGGAGCGGGAGGGACCACGGGGCGGTATCCGGTCAGGCGGATGCCCGCTCCCGGCGCATCGCGAAGTAGGCCTTCCGGAGTTCCCGGTTCATGAAGAAGAGCACCGAGGCCAGGGCCGGGTCCCAGGAGAAGGACCGGCGGAGGATCCGGGGCCAGGTCGTGAGCCGGCCGTAAAGGTCGAGGAAGCGCCCTTCCCGTTCGAACCGCTGGAAGAGCGAGGTCCCGGGGGCCGGGATGACGATGTTGAGAATGGGGACCGCGATAGGTGCGGTC
>CAYUVJ010000472.1:0-2083 GCA_964447955.1 uncultured Gemmatimonadota bacterium | reverse complement strand
GTCCTCGGCGCCGATCCCGCCCTGGATCTCGCGCAGCCGGTCGAGGAGCCGGATGCGGGCCTCGGCCGGCTCCTCGATCCCGGTGAGGTCCACCTGCTCGTTGAGCCAACGCAAGGGGCCCAGGGGGATCTGCACGACCTCGCGCACCTGTCCCCCCTCCACGCTCAGGCGCCACGGGCCGCGCACCCCCGCCTCCACGGGGTCCAGTCCGGTCAGCGAACCCAGGTAGCCGACGGGTCGGGGGGCGGTGAGCTCACTCGGTTTGTGCACATGCCCCAACAGCCAGCCGTCCAGGCCGGCTGCCTCAAGGGCCCTGGTTGAAGTAGGAGCGTAACGGCTCTCGGTCTGGTTCAGGTCGCAGTGGAGCAGGCCCAGGTTCAGGCCGGAATTGCGTGTGAAGGGATGTCCGTAGAGAGGGCTGGCAACGATCGTGGGCCCGGGGAACGACCACCCCCAGATCGTCACCGTCTCGCCACTGCCGGAGAGGGTGACCGATTCCCACTCACCCCCCCGCCCCAGCAGTTCAAAACCGTCCAGTTCATCGGCCAGCTGGGGGAAGACCCGGGTGTCATGGTTGCCGGCCACCGCGATGACCCGCACCCCGGCACCGGTCAATTCCTCGATGCCCGCCTTCAGTTCCCGGTAGCCCTCGAAGAAGTCGGATTCCCCCTCGAGCACATCCCCGGCGAGCAGCAGAGCGTGGACCTTCTCCGCCAGGGCCAGCTCCACGAGCCGCCGCCAGGCCGCCGCCGGCCCCAGTTCCCGCACCGGGACCTGCTCAGTCAACTCCTCCGGCAGACGGCCGGGCCGCCGCCCGAGGTGGATATCCGCCGTAGCCAGAAGTTTCAGGGGCATGGGGTGAGTCTACCGCGTGAAGTCCATCGAGGAAACTCAACAGGACGTTTCGGCAAAGGCATTCCTTTTCAACTCTCACTGTGAGAGTTCAGGAGATATCCGTATTCATGGGCGTGCTTGTCTCGGGTGGAAGAGATGATTTTCATCAACGATCCGCGTTGGGGTAGTTAGTGCCATGGGGCTTCTCTCTATGGCTGTGCTTGGTTTCTAAACCAACTCGCCGCGGATTGGGAGTCCGCTGCCTTCTGTTCCGGCGGCTTGCACACACTGCAGGCCAAGTAACCCCGCCCCTTCGCTTTAGCCAGCGTCAACGGGATGCAGCTGTGCCGGAGATGATGACACCCGGCCCGGTGGTATTTGGTACCGGTGCGGGTGATGTACACGATGATGGTGTCATCTGGAGTTAACACGTCACGTACAGTTGACACATCAGCTTCTCCCGCAACCTGCGAGGCGAACCCGCCCCCCTGCCCCTCCCCGGAGACCTCGATTCCCCAGAGGCCTCGATCTGTCAAGCGCGCTTGACGCTGCAGGCGTACGAATTCATCCGCATGTCGCACATTCGGCGGTACCGTGAAGACCTGGGCGTACCCCTGACGGATGAGTTCGGCGTTCACGAACAGGGAGTCGGTGTAGACATAGGCAAGCAGGCGCCCGTAGTGGTCGCGGGGTTCTGTATCAAGCTCCAGCCGCACCTTCCGGCCTTCGACCAGGGTCCGGTTGAAGGCCGAGGCCGCCAGACCGTATGGTTCTATTCCCCGGGCGGGATGGACGGTCTCGGGTGTGTCCAAGCCGATATAGCGGACCGTTTCGATCCGGTCGCCTAGGCGGAACCGGATCGTATCGCCGTCGATCACCCGTACGACCGTCCCGACGAGCGGCGTCTGCATCACGACGACGGCCAGTACAATCAGGAATCGGGACATCAGCCTCACCTCCGTCCCGGCAAGGTGCCCTGTTCGGCCTGGTCGATGACGTAGTGCAGGGCCTCATCCGGCTCATTACTGAGTGTTCGTATCAGGCGGCCGTAGATGACCGGCCGCTCACGGATGATGTACTGCAGGTCCGAAGCGACCTTGCCGGCCAAGGCGAGCAGGAAATCCTCGTCTTCACCTAAATCCTCAGCCAGGCGCTTGACATTCTGCTCAGAAAGTCCCGTATCCACCTTTCCGTTCTCAATCCTACTCAGATACGAGGGCTGGATGCCGAGACGTGCCGAGACCTGCCG
>CAYUVJ010000471.1:0-2095 GCA_964447955.1 uncultured Gemmatimonadota bacterium | reverse complement strand
AAATCGTCCCCGAGTTTGCTGCGGTGCAGATCCTGATGGAGCTGGATCCAGTTGGGCTTCTGCTCGTCCACGAACTTGCCGCAGATGATCTGCTCCTGGAACCGGATGGCCACTTCCCGGGTATCGGCGCCGTGCCGGATCTCCGAGTTGTCATGGTAGTACTGCATCAGGTTCAGTCCGGTGCCGAGCTTGTTGCGGCGCGCGTACAGGGTGGAACAGGGGGTGATCACCTCGATAAGCCGAAGTCCCTTCCGGGTAAGTGCTTCCCCGATCGACTTGGTCAGCCGCCGGATATGCAGACAGGTCCAGCGGGCAACGTAGTTGGCTCCGCAGGAGGCGGCCAGGTGGGGGAGGTTGAAGGGGGGCTCGAAGCAGCCGTAGGGCATGGTCGACTGGACCGAGGGGGGTGGTGAGGTAGGCGCTACCTGACCGCCTGTCATGGCATAGGTGAAGTTGTTCACCAGGATCACCAGCAGGTCCATCTGCCGGCGGCAGGCATGGATCAGATGGTTGCCCCCGATCCCCGAGAGATCGCCGTCCCCAGAGAAAACCGTGACGTTCAGTTCGGGGCGCCCGAGCTTGAGCCCGGTGGCGAAGGGGATGGCCCGCCCGTGGGTGGTGTGGAAGCCATCCAGTTTCATATACCCGGCCACCCGGCCGGTACAGCCGATCCCCGAGACGATGGCCACCTTGTCCAGGTCGAGTCCCGACTGCTCCAGGGCCGTGGCGTAGCACTTGACCACCGTCCCGATCCCGCAGGTCGGACACCAGATGTGCGGCATCCGGTCCATGCGGATGAAGGGAGCGATGGGGTGCTCTTCGGCTCGCGGCTGCGTCTGCTCCATGGTCGTGCTCATTTGACTGCCCCCAGAATGGCGTCACAGATGACCTGCGGGTCGTGGACCCCTCCGCCGGCATGCGGCACACAGATGGCGGCGCACTTGCCAGCCGCGCAGCGCTCGACCTCGAGCACGTACTGTCCCAGGTTGATCTCCGGGACCACGAAGGCCTTCACCTTCCCGGCCAGCTCCCGGATGCGCTTCTCCGGGAAGGGCCAGATGACGATAGGGCGGATGTAGCCCACCTTGACTCCCTGTTTGCGGGCCATGGTGACACCCATCCGGGCCACCCGGGCGGTGATCCCGAAAGCGATCACGACCACTTCGGCGCTGTCGATCTCCTCCTCGTCGAAGCGCACGATGTCATCGGCGTTCTTCCGGATCTTGTCCACCAGCCGGGTCACGAGCTCTTTCTGGGTCTGTTCGTTCATGATCGGGTAGCCGCGATGGTCGTGGGTCAGCCCGGTGGTGTGGAAGCGGTAGCCATCGCCGGCCCGGGCGAATCCCGGGACCAGTCCGCCGTTGAGCTCGTAGGGCCAGAAGTCCTCGGGCTTCTTGTCGGTGAGCTTGCGGGGCACCACCTCGATGGTGTCGGCCTCGGGTATGACCACCTTCTCGGTCATGTGCCCCACACACTCATCCATCAGGAGATGGACGGGGACCCGGTACTGCTCGGCCAGGTTGAAGGAGTCGATGGCCAGGTCGAACGCCTCCTGAGGTGACTTGGGACTCAGCGCGATGATCTCATAGTCGCCGTGCGAGCCCCAGCGTGCCTGCATGATGTCAGCCTGTCCGGTATTGGTCGGCAGTCCGGTCGAGGGACCGCCCCGCTGGACGTTCACGATCACGCACGGGGTCTCCATCATGACCGCCAGCCCGATGTTCTCCATCATCAGTGAGTAACCCGGACCGCTGGTGACCGTCGCGGACTTGCTGCCGGTCCAGGCAGCCCCTACCACGGCGGCCATACTGGCCAGCTCGTCCTCCATCTGGATGAAAGTGCCTCCCATCGTGGGGAAGCGGCGGGAGATCCGCTCGACGACCTCGGTCGAGGGAGTGATGGGATATCCGGCCGCGAACCGACAGCCGGCGGCCATCAGCCCTTCGCTGCAGGCATGGTCGCCATCCAGGTAGTGGGCACCGGTCAGGACACCCGCGGGATCGGCTTTCAAGGTCTCTCCTCCTTCTCCTCAGGCGGTACCGGGTGCTCCGGTCGCTCTAGGCTTGGGCCTGTGCCGCCGACTCACCAGGCAGCG
>CAYUVJ010000470.1:0-2101 GCA_964447955.1 uncultured Gemmatimonadota bacterium | reverse complement strand
GGAGAAGAGGGCCGTCTCCGAGCTGGAGAAGAACGCCGAGAGGCCGAGCAGGACGACGAGCCCGGCGAGCTGCCACCAGAGCAGGTTCAGTCCGATCCCTCCAGAAGCGCTGCGATCCTGTCGGTCAGGTCATTGAAGGTGAAGGGTTTGCTCAGACAGGGGCGGCCGGTCGATTCGATGAAGGCCCTCGCTTTACGACTCAGCGTGTCCCCGGTGAGGAAGAGGACCCGTTCGACCAACTTGGGGTGGTCCCGAACAAGATGTTCGTAGAACTGCTGTCCATCCATGACCGGCATCTTCAGGTCGAGCACGATCACGTCGGGAGCGGGGACGACGGCGATCTGCTCGAGTGCCTCCCGGCCGTTCCGGACCAGGATGGTGTGATGCCCGGCCAGGCCGAGCATTTCTTCGACCAGTTCCCGGATTCCCGGCTCGTCGTCGACGACCAGAATACGCCCGCTGGGGACCTCCTTCGCTGTCCGCAGATCCGGCAGCGGGGAGACCACCGGTGCACCGCCCGGACCGTCCGTCGGGAAGGCGACCGCAAAGAGGGCGCCTCCCCCGGGGTGGTTGGAGACCTCGATCCTCCCGCCGTGCTGTTCGACGATACGCCGGCAGATGGAAAGGCCGAGACCGGTCCCGCCCTCTCCCTGTCGGGTGGTGAAGAAGGGGTCGAACACCCGGCCCAGACGATCGGAGAGGATACCCGGCCCGGAGTCTCGCAGGGTAAGCACGACCACACCGTTCAGCTGCCCGGGATCCTGGTCCCCAGCCGTATCGAACCGGGTATGGACCTCGAGGACACGTTCCTCCTGGGCGACCTCCGCCATCGCCTGACGGGCGTTGTTGACCAGGTTGAACACGAGCTGCTGCACCTGGAACGGATCTATGGAGATGGTCGGCAGGTCAGGGGCCATGTCGGTCTCCACCCGGACCCCCTCCTGGTCGAGCAGGTACTGCTGGAGCGCGAGGGATTGCTGGACCACGGCGTTGAAATCGGAGGGTTCGTGACGGGCTTCCTCCCCCCGGGCGACCCGCAGCAGGTTCTCGACCAGTTGCTTGGCCCGGCGGGCCTGATGCTGCATCTTCTCGAGCCGCTCTCTGATAGGGGATCCGAGTCCCTCGTCCATGAGCAGCAGTTCCGCGTGGCCGGCGACCACCGCCAGCGGGTTGTTCAGCTCATGGCTGATCCCTGCCATGAGTTCACCCAGGCCGGCCAGCTTCTCGGCCTGGACGAGCTGGACCTGCTGGTCCTCTACCCGACGTAATGTCAGTTGCAGTTCGGTGATCAGGTCGCCGGCCGCCAGCGAGGCGGCCAAGGCGTTGCCGAACACCTGCAGTAGTTTGCTGTCGTTCTCGTCGAAGGACCGGACGGGATCATGGGTTCCCACCCCCAGAACTCCACGGACCCGGTCTTCGACCCGCAGGGGAACGAAGACTGACGAGACACTCTCCGCCTCCGCCGACAGGAGGCTCCCGGCCAGTTCCGGCGAGGTGTTCCCGGCGATCAGCAGCGGGGCACCGTGGGTGATCACCCAACCTGCCGCTCCTTCCCCGATCCCGATCCCATCGCCTTCCGTCCAGCGGTCGTCACCGGCGACCGCCCGCAGGACGAGCCGGTCGGCTGATCGATCGGCTTCCCAGAGGTAGGCGGTGTCCGAGTCGAGCAACCGGCGTACCCGGTCGAGGACCCCGTTGAGCTGGCTGGATTCGCCGGCCCGGCCCGCCACGGCGTTGGAGACCTCGAACAGTGCTTCGATGATGCCGATTCGCTGGGTCAACCCCTCACGCTGGAGCTGGGCTTCGATCAGCTGGACCCGGACGGTCACCAGTTCGCGATGTTTCTGGAGCACGTAGAGGGCGAAGAGCAGGACGATGATGGAGAGGCCGTCGACGAAGAGTTCCAACTCGGCCGGTTTCACCACCCACTCGACCGGCTCGAGCAGTCCGGGGATATGATTGAGGATGAAGGCGATGAGCAGGGCCAAGGTGACCAGGAAGAACATCAGGAAGAGTTCCCAGTCCCTGCGCTCGACCTCGGCCAGGTCCCGGGGCATACCCTGCCAACGACGATCGTCAAGCAGGGACGGCTCGAGGCCCA
>CAYUVJ010000469.1:0-2107 GCA_964447955.1 uncultured Gemmatimonadota bacterium | reverse complement strand
GGCCGCCGCCGTCCTGATCGCGGCGGCGGTCCTCGGAGCCGCTCCCGGGACCGCCCCCGGGGTCTCGGCCCAGGTCGAGGACCTCTCCGGCCGGGGAGGGGAACTGACCTCACGCATCACGGCCGCCATGCGGGCGGCCGGCTCCGGCCGGGAGGGGAGCCGTTTCAGCGTCGTCTTCGGTCTGGATGGCCTGGTCCCCTCCGATGCCACCGCCGGTGGGGGAGGGGGCCTGGTCATCCAGCGGGCCGAAGGCTTGACCATGAGCGGTTTCAGCGGACTCATGCCGGTCGCCGGTCCCTGGTCGGGCCGGGACCGGACCGGCCCGGTCATCGACCTGGCCACGATGCAGCCGGCCGCACCGCTGCCCCCGCCGGTGCTGGAGACCCGCCCTCTGCTGGTCTTCCTGAGCGGTCGGATCAGGGATGGTCGGGCCGGGGTGGAAGACGTCGCCCTGCGCCTGCCGGAGGGCCGCCTGGCCCTGAGGGAGCGTCCCCTCTGGTGGCTGGGGCGGGCTCCCACCGGTGAGGTGGAAGCCTGGCTGGCCTCCGCCATGGGGGCGGCGCCAGGGGAGGAAGGGACCTCCCTGCGCCGGGACCTGGTCGGCGTGCTGAGTGTCCTGCCGGCCGGTTCGGCCGCCCTGGAGCGGCTCACCACCCTGGCCACCGGGGACGAGGACCTGGATGTGCGCCGGGCCGCGGTCCGTTACCTGGGGCGCCGTCCGGAAGAGACCCGGCCCATCCTGCAGCGCCTCTTCCGGGACGCCGCCGAAGAGGGCGTCCGGCTGGAGGCCATGGACGGACTGCTGAGCCGGATGGAGGAGGGACAGGTGGCCTGGCTGGGCGAGGTGGCCCGGGGCGATTCCTCGCTGCGTCTGCGCCGCGAAGCCATCGGCGAACTGGGACGGTCGGGGGACGAACACGCCCGCCGCATCCTGGAGGAGATCCTGGGTATCGGCCGTCCGTGACGAAGTGCATCCCCTGCGGCCGATGAGCGCCCCCGGCGGGAGGGTACCGCCGGGGGCTTCTTTTATATATCATACATGGTTGGCCGCCGGGTGTCGGGGGCCCTCGGTTGAATGCAGGTGGTCCCGATGACCGGGCAATGGATGACCGGGCAATGAGCGAAGGAGCAGAGGATTGTTCGTTTTCGGTAATCTGTTCATCTCACTGGGTCGGTTGCTCCAGACCGTGACCGATATCTATCTGGTCGTAGTGGTGGTCTCGGTCGTGCTGACCTGGGTCCCGGTCGACCCCTACAATCCCTTTGTCCGCTTCCTGCACCGGCTGACCGAACCGGTGTTCGAGCGCCTGCGCCGCTATCTCCCCCGGGGGGTCTGCGACAACGCCTTGCATGTCGACTTCACTCCCTGGGTACTCTTCCTGCTCCTCTGGTTCCTGAGTGGTTTCCTGTTCCAGAGCTTTATCGATCTCGGCTATCGCCTGAGGTGACCGGCCCCGCGGGGCCCAAGGAGGTCCGTACCGTGCGCATCACCCCCATCGACATCCGCAAGCAGGAGTTCCGCCGGACCCTGCGCGGCCTGGACGCCGACGAGGTGGAGACCTTCCTCGCCATGGTCGCTGACGAGATGGAGCGTCTCATCGGCGAGTCCCAGCAGGCTCGGACCGAAAGCGGCTCCCTGAAGGAACGGCTGGCCGAGTATCAGCAGATGGAGGCCACTATGCGGGAGACGCTGGTGACCGTGCAGAAGGCCGCCGAACAGAAGCGGGACGCCGCCCGACAGGAAGCCGACATGATCCTCAAGGAGGCCGAGGTCCGAGCCAGCCAGTGGATCGAAGAGGCCCATCGCTCCATCCGGGAGGTGAAACGGGAGTTGGCGAAGCTGCGTGGCATGCGCGACGCTTATGTCTCCCGGCTGCGTCTGCTCGTACAGGCCCAACTCGACATGCTTAAGATGATCGAGGTCGAGGAGGAGACCCCGGACGAGACCCTCGATCTCTTCGAGGAGCGGCTGGAGGCCTTGACCCGACAGGCCCGGGAGCGGATCGAGGAGACCGGTGAAGGAGCCGGGGGGGGAACAGGAGAAGGGGGGGGGATCCTGATAGAGGATGAGGAGCCCGCCGCGATCAAGTCCGAGGACCTGGAGTCC
>CAYUVJ010000468.1:0-2133 GCA_964447955.1 uncultured Gemmatimonadota bacterium | reverse complement strand
ACGCCTGCTGATGGGAAGGTGAAGGTGGCCCGGGCGCTGCTCAGCGTCTCCGACAAGACCGGCCTGGTCGAGTTCGCCCGCGGACTCACCGGATCGGGTATCGAACTGGTCTCGACGGGTGGTACCCGGAAGACGCTCGAAGAGGCCGGACTGACCGTCGTCGACGTGGCCGATTACACCGGCTCGGGTGAGATGATGGACGGCCGGGTCAAGAGCCTGCACCCCAAGATCCACGCCGGGCTGCTGGCCCGCCGGGGTCACGAGGGGGACGAGCGGAGATGAACGAGCGCGGCTGGGGGACCATCGACCTGGTGGCGGTCAACCTCTACCCGTTCGAACAGCAGGCGGTGGCCAAGGGCCTGGCCTGGGACGAGGCCTCGGCCTTCATCGACATCGGCGGTCCGACCATGCTCCGCTCGGCGGCCAAGAACCCGCGTGGCGTGGTGGTGGTGCCCGATCCCTCTTTCTACGAGGAGGTCCTGGCGGCCCTCGAGGCGGGTGAGGGGAGTGTGCCGCTGGCCCTCAGCCGCCGTCTCTCGGCCGAGGTCTTCCGGCGTACCTCGCGTTACGACGCGGCCATCGCCGAGTACCTGGGCACCCTGGAGGAGGAGAGGGAGGGGATCGACTTCCCCCAGGTGCTGCTGGCCCGGGCCGAGCGGGTACAGGTGCTGCGCTACGGCGAGAACCCTCACCAGCAGGCCGCCTTCTACAAGGACATGGTCCGGGTCGGACCCAACCTGGCCGACTGCGAGCAGCTGGGGGGAAAGGAACTCTCCTACAACAACATCATCGATCTGGAGTCGGCGCTGGGCATCCCGTTGGAGTTCGAGGAACCGGCCTGCGCCATGATCAAGCACACCAATCCCTGCGGGGTGGGCACCGGAGCCGACCTGATGGCCGCCTACGAGGCGGCCCTGACGACCGACCCGGTCTCGGCCTTCGGAGGCCTGGCCGGGTTCAACCGGCCGGTCGAGGCCGACCTGGCCGCGAAGATCGGGGAGCGGTTCTGGGAGGCGGTCGTCGCCCCTGGCTACAGCGACGAGGCCCTGGAGCTGCTGCGACAGAAGAAGAACCTGCGCATCATGCGCTACGACCCTTCGGTGTCCCGCGACCTGAGCCGGGCCTGGGATTACAAGCGGGTCTACGGCGGGCTGCTGGTCCAGCAGATGGACGCCGGCAAGGTCGATCTGCGCCAGGCCAAAGTGGCCACCAAGCGCCAGCCGACCGACGAAGAGTACCGCGCCCTGGCCTTCGGCTGGACGGTGGTCAAGTGGGTCAAGTCCAACGCCATCGTCTATGCCTCCCCCGACCGCACCCTCGGAGTGGGGGCAGGGCAGATGAGCCGGGTCGACTCCAGCCGGCTGGCGGTCCGCAAGGCCGCTGACGCCGGACTGTCACTGCAGGGCTGTGCGATGGCCTCCGACGCCTTCTTCCCCTTCCGCGACGCGGTCGACGCCGCGGCCGAGGCGGGAGTGCGGGCGATCGTCGAACCGGGTGGTTCGATTCGGGACGAGGAGGTCATCCAGGCGGCCGACGAGCACGGTATCGCGATGGTATTCACAGGTATGCGCCACTTCCGGCACTGATCAGGGTACGCGGGAGAACGAACGTGGGATTCAGTCTGCGGGCACTGTTCACCAACGACGTCGGCATCGACCTGGGTACCGCCAACACCCTGGTCTACGTGCGCGGCAAGGGCATCGTCGTCAATGAGCCCTCGATCGTCGCGGTCGACCGCATGAGCCAGAACGTGCTGGCCATCGGCAACGAGGCCAAGGAGATGCTCGGCCGCACGCCCGAGGACGTGATGACCATCCGGCCGCTCAAGGACGGGGTCATCGCCGACTTCGAGAAGACCGAAGAGATGCTGCGGGCCTTCATCCGCAAGGTCCAGAGCAACCGGCTCTTCGGGCGGCCGCGGATCGTGATCTGTGTCCCCTCTGGGATCACCGAGGTGGAGAAGCGGGCGGTGCGCGATTCGGCCGAGTCGGCCGGTGCCCGTGAGGTCTTCCTGATCGCCGAACCGATGGCCGCGGCGATCGGCATCGGTCTACCGGTGGAGCTGCCGGTCGGCAATATGGTCATCGACATCGGCGGAGGGACGAGTGAGATCGCGGTCATCGCCCTCTCCGG
>CAYUVJ010000467.1:0-2133 GCA_964447955.1 uncultured Gemmatimonadota bacterium | reverse complement strand
GCCCTGGGTGGGGCTTTAGCCGGGATGGCCCTGCTCCTGAAGAAAGAACTGCTGCTCATCATCGTCGGTGGGGTCTTCGTACTCGAGGCGGCCTCGGTCCTCATCCAGGTGGCCTCATACCGCTGGCGCGGGGGCAAGCGGGTCTTCCGCATGGCCCCTATCCACCACCACTTCGAACTGATGGGTTGGGCGGAATCCAAGGTGGTCATCCGGTTCTGGATTCTGGGGATCATGCTCGCCCTGATCAGTCTGTCCACCTTCAAGATCCGCTGAGGGAGGGGACGATGCTGAAGTTCAACCTGGCACCACAGCCGGAGCCGACCAGAGAACCGGAGCCGACCGGACCGACCAAGGTCCGGCCTGTCCCCGGGCCTCCGGCACGGCCGACAGAGAACGGGGAAGAGCGCTGACCATGGACGTCCGGGGCCTGCGGGTGGCGGTCATCGGTCTGGGAGTGTCGGGCCGGGCAGCGGCGGTGCTGCTGGCTCGCCGGGGGGCAAAGGTATTTGTCAGCGACAGTGCGGCGGAACCCATCACCCCCGACCAGGCCGCGTCACTGCAGGGCGAGGGGATTACGTTCGAGGTGGGCGGGCATGGTCCGGGACTGCTGGAGGGGCGTGACCTGGTGGTGCTCAGCCCGGGAGTGGAACCCTATGACGGCCCGGCGGCCGAGGCATTGGCACGCGGGCTGCCGGTGTACAGCGAGATCGAAGTGGCCAGCTGGTTCTTCGACGGTCCGATCGTGGGCATCACCGGCAGCAATGGCAAGTCGACGACCACAGCGATGTGTGCCGACATGCTGACTGCGGCCGGGATGAACGCCTTCCCGGGGGGCAACCTGGGGCGGGCCTTCGCTGCGCTGATCGACGAGGCGCCGGACATGGATGTGGCGGTGCTGGAACTCTCCAGCTTCCAGCTCGAACGGATCGAACGTTTCCGGGCCGGGACGGGGTTGATGCTCAACATCACCCCTGACCACCTGGACCGTTATCCCTCGTTGGAGGAATACGAGACGGCCAAAAGGAGACTCTGGGAGACCCAACAGGCAGGTGACTGGGCGGTCTACGGGGCAGACGACGAGGGAGCAAAGAGGTCGGTCCAGGGGATCGTCGGAACCCCGATCCCGTTCACCTTGGCCGGCGACCCGGGCGGCCCGGGGATCTGGCTGCAGGAAACGCCGGGTCAACGGGTCGCGGTGGCCCGTCTGCCCGGTATCACCGGAGATGAGCCGGAAGTCCTCTTCCGGGCTACCAGCGTCCCCCTGCCGGGCACCCATAACCTGACCAACGCCATGGCGGCGGCGGCCGTAGCCCGGCGACATGGCGCCTCCCCGGCGGCGATCGAACGGGCCCTGCGGGAGTTCCGGGGGCTGCCCCACCGCCTCCAGCTGGTCGCCACTATCGACGGGGTCCGGTTCTACGACGATTCCAAGGCGACCAACGTGGAGAGTGCGCTGGCGGCTCTGAGCGGGTTCGAGGAAGGAGTCGTGCTCATCGCCGGCGGTAAGCACAAGGGTTCGTCCTACGCCCCCCTGGCCGCCCCGCTGGCCCGCTGCGGTCGGGCGGCGGTCCTGATCGGACAGGCCCGGCCGGCTATGCAGGAGGCACTGGCCGGTACCGTGCCCCTGCACGAGGCTCTCACCCTGGAGGAAGCGGTCGAGCGGGCCTGGGAGCTGGCCCGCCCCGACGGTGTGGTCCTGCTCGCCCCGGCCTGCTCGAGCTTCGATATGTTCCGCGACTACCATCACCGCGGCGAGGTCTTCCAGACCACGGTCCAGCGTCTGGTGACGCGCGCCGGAGGCCGTTCATGAACCGGGGCGGGAACCGACGCCGTGCTCCGGTCGATCGGACCATCCTGGGGGTGACCCTGCTGCTGGTCGGCATCGGGACCGTGATGGTGTTCAGCGCCTCCTCGACGGTGGCGGCCGCCCGCTACGGCGACGGTGCCTGGTACCTCAAGCGCCACCTGGTCCGGGTGGTCATCGGTCTGATCCTGCTGGTGGTTTTGGCCCATGCCCGCTACGAGCGGATCGTTCGCCTGGGTGGGCCGCTCCTGGTCGTCAGTCTGGTGGCGCTGGTGCTGGTGCTGATGCCGGCGCTGGGGGTGGAAGCCAAGGGAGCCCATCGCTGGCTG
>CAYUVJ010000466.1:0-2134 GCA_964447955.1 uncultured Gemmatimonadota bacterium | reverse complement strand
CGCACCGTCGTGTCCCCCCGGCCCAGGTCGAGCCGTCCCCCCAGTCCGCCCAGGTCGGTCTCGGCCAGGCGCACCCCCCGCACGACCGCATCCAGGGAATCCACCAGCGGTTCGGTCCGATGATCGAGTACCGCCTCCGCCCGAAAGGCCCCTGGACCGGCGCCGGAGGACCCGAGTGCCCGTTCCAGTCGGGCGGAGGTCGGATGGCCGTAGACCACCGGGTCGGAGGTCACCCCCTGCACCACCAGGTCGTACCGGTCACTCCGCTGCTCCGACCCCAGGTCGAGATCGATCTGGCCGAAGGTGAGCAGGAAGGCGGGGAGCGCCTCGCGGCGGGGGAAGTCCACGGTGGTGCCCGCGGCCCGGGCCCGTTCCGGTCCCGGGCGGGAGCGTTTCTTCAGACCGGGGGGCATATAGCGTTCGGCCACCGTCAGCCAGCGCAGCAGAGGCTCCAGTCGCTCCTGCACCATGTCCCCGAAGAGAGCCGGTCCGATGTCCGGGGCCTCCAGGGACGGGACGTTCAGCTGACCGCGCGCCCAGGACAGGTCCCGTTCCCGCAGACCGTCCAGAGAGGTCACCTCCCGGCGCAGACCGGAAAGACCCCCCTCCACCTCGGACCGCAGGGAACGCAGGCCGTCCCGCTTGGACTCCAGCGCACGGGTCAGGTCCCTCAGGTCGCGGACCGCATCCCTGATCCCCTCGATACCCAGACTGCGCAGGGAAGCGCCCCGGAGGCGGTCGGCCAGGGCCTGACCGGTCTCGATCTGGGGCTGAACGTCCAGTGACCGGACCTGTTCCTGCCAGGCCGACCAGAGGGAATCGGCCCGCGCCGGGACCGCCCGGGCCGCCCGGACCGTGCTCAGGCTGTCCGCGCGGATAGCGCCGACGTCCACGGTCCGGCCCAGTCCTTCCAGGCTGAAGGAGGGGCGGGGCAGATTGTCGCTCCAGGTCTCGAGGCGCCGGGCCACCTCCCCGGTGGTGCGGCCTCTCCGTTCCAGGGTTCCGGGAGTCGTGCGCGCGGTCCCGAAGCGCACCCCCCGTACCGCCAGGGTGTCCACGATGACTTTCTTCTGCAGCAGCGGCCAGACCCTGAGGTCGGCCACCACTTCCCCGATCTCGATCAGGTTGGTCATCGGAGCGTCGGGATCGGCCGCCTGGATACCTTCGAGACGCAGCAGTCCCGTGGTCAGGCCTACATGGGCCCGAGCGACATCCACCCTGGCCCCGGTGATCTGGGCCCCGGCCTCCTCGATCCCCCGACGGACCAGGCCGTCCAGCATCAGTCGCCAGACCAGGCCGAGGAGCAGCAGCACCAGCAGCAGGGGGACGATCGCCTTCCAGCGGAAGATCCTCTTCATCGTCTACTCCGGCCGGAAGAGACGATAGAGGTCGTAGGCTTTGGAACCCTTTACCGCCTGGAAGACCTTGAGTCGGGCCAGCCGGGGATAGACCCGGGCCCGGTACCGGACCACGCCTACCCGGGCCAGCAGGAAGAGCGGGACGAAGAGCACCAGCCAGACGAGGAAGCTGCCCAGCACGATGGTGTTGTTGAAGTTCGTCAGGGCGACCACCGGGGCGCTGTACCAGGCGGTCCAGACCGGCACCAGTCCGCTCTGGTCGAGCAACAGCCAGCGGCCGACCGTATCGAAGAGCGGATCGAGCAGGAAGCCGAGCGGGACGAAGAGCGCCCAGCCCAGGAAGAAGCCGGGCAGGGAGACCTGCAGCAGGAAGGCCAAGGCCACGATCAGGAGGTTGTGCAGGCTGAACAGCGGGCTCAGCCCCAGCACCGCACCCAGGGCGATCCCGGCGGCCACCTGGCCGGGGGTGCCGTCGGAGTTGAGCGCCTTCAGCAGCTTACGGATCAGGACGATAAGGGTCATGCTTACATGATTCCCCGTCGGCGGGTCGAAGTCCAGCGGCAGAGAGAACGCCGGCGGGGAGAGGTCCCGGCCGGCGTCCTGGTGTCGTTGTGATGCCGCGGAACGATCAGCGGTCGGCGATCTGCTCGACCTCCCGCATCACCCGCAGGAAGTTTCCACCCCAGAACTTCTTGATGTCCCGCTCCGAATACCCGCGCCGGAGCATCTCCACGGTGATGTTGGGCAGGGCGGTCACGTCGTCGATGCCCTGGATG
>CAYUVJ010000465.1:0-2187 GCA_964447955.1 uncultured Gemmatimonadota bacterium | reverse complement strand
CTGGACCGAACTCTGGCGCCGTCTGAACGCGATGCCGGGGGTGGAGCGGGCGTCCCTGACCCCGTACCTGCCGCTGCGCGGCTCGGATTCCTCCGAGTTCCTGACCGAGGGGGAGGAGTACGACCCCAACGCCCAGTACCCCAGCACCCGCGTCAAACAGATCATGCCGGGCTATTTCGAGACCTTCGACATCCCGATCCTCAAAGGACGGGCCCTGACCGAGGCCGATCTGACCGGGCCGCCGGTGGCGGTGGTCAACCAGGCCTTCGTCGACCGCTATCTGGAGGGGCGCGATCCGATCGGCCTGCTGGCCCGGGGGAGCGGCCCCGAGGGGGAAGAGCCCTGGTTCGAGATCGTCGGGGTGGTCGGGAACGAGTACGCCTCCAACGACGGGAGCGAGCCGGAGATGGCCTACTTCAGCCTCATCTTCGGCGACTTCCGGTTCATGAGCCTGGCCCTGCGCACCCGGGGTGACCCCATGTCCCTGATCCCCGCCCTGCGGGAGACGGTGGTGGGGCTGGACCCCAACCTGCCCATCTACTGGACGATGACCATGCGCGACTCCACCCGGGAGGTCGTCTGGGTCTTCTTCGTCTTCGGCGGGCTGATCATCGTGGGGGGAGCGGCCGCCCTCTTCCTAGCCGCGGTCGGTCTCTACGGGGTGATGGCCTTCGCGGTCAGTCGCCGGACGGTGGAGATCGGCATCCGGATGGCCATGGGGGCGACGGCCGGCCGGGTGGTGCGGATGGTGGTGCGTCAGGGTTCGGTCCAGCTGCTGGTGGGAGGACTCCTGGGGGCGGTCCTGGCCATCCTGCTGGGCCGCTCGCTCAGCATGCTCTTCTTCGGGGTGAGTCCGTCCGACCCGGTGGCTCTGGTCGCGATCGTCCTGGTCCTGCTGGCCACCGGAGCGGTGGCCACCCTGGTCCCGGCCTGGCGGGCCACCCGGGTCGACCCGGTCGAGGCCCTGAGGCAGAACTAGGTCAGGATGGCCGGAAGCGGGGCAGCGCCTGGGAGATCCCCAGGGTCTGCTCCTTCCGCAGGGAGACCGGCCGGGGCTCCGGCAGGCGCGTCCCGTTGGCGTCCACCACCACTTCCACGTCGGGCCGCAGTGGGTGGTCCGGGTAGGTCGCCCGCACCCGGGCCACCGCCCCGTTGGACAGCAGGACGAAGTGTCCCACCGGGAAGAGCGAGAAGGACCGCAGCAGGGCCCGCAGCAGGTCGGCGTCCCAGATCCCCCGTTCCCCCTTCTTGATGGCCTCGATCCCCGCCGGCGGCACCAGCGCGTCCCGGAAGGGGCGCGGGTGGACCAGCGCCTCGTAGACGTCCAGGATGGAGAGGATACGGGCCGGCAGGACCTGTTCTCCCTTGCGCAGGCCGGAGGGATATCCGGATCCGTCATCGGTCTCATGGTGCTGGAGGATGAGCCGGGCGATCCGCTCGGCCCGCTCCGAGTCGCGCACGATGGCCGCGGCCCCGATTTCGGGGTGACGTTCGACGGCCTGCCGGTCCTCGGCGGTCAGGGTCTCGCGGGGAACCGCCTCGTGGGCCATCAGGTCGCTCTGGGAGCGGTGGAAGATGGGAGCCCGGCCAAAGCCGATGTCATGGAGCAGGGCGGCCGCTACCAGGTCCTCGAGGTCGTCCCCCTCCACCCCCAGGTCGAGTCCCATGCGCAATGCCAGGGCGGTCACGTTCACCGCGTGGGAGATCACCAGGTCGGCCGGTTCGTAGTAGCCCATGGCCAGTTCCAGCAGTTCGCTGGACTCCGCATACTGGTCGATCAGGAAGCGGGCCACCTCCTGGGTCTCACCCACCTCGACCGTCTGTCCGGCCCCCACCGCCCGGGTCCGCTCGTCGACGTGTTCCATCAGGGCCACGTAGCGGCTCTTCCCGGAAGCGCGTGTGATCTCTCGGATGCCCATCGTCCCGCCTCGTTCAGTCTGTAGCTCGATACCTGTCCCGGCGTCCGCGCCGGCGCGGACGCCTCCGTTGGTGACAGAACAGGTGCTCAGGTGACAATATAGGGTACCTCCCGGTTCGTACCAGCCCGGGGCTCATGGTGCGATCACGATCTCGTCGGCGAAGAGCCAGGCCGGCCCCCCCGCCCCGGGATGCCAGGGGGGACAGGTCCCCCGGTTGCGGGCCCGCAGCCGGATCCAGCGGACCTCGGCCGGCCGCTCCAGGGTGACG
>CAYUVJ010000464.1:0-2189 GCA_964447955.1 uncultured Gemmatimonadota bacterium | reverse complement strand
GGCTGAAGGCCGAACGTTCTCGTTCCTGGGAGGGGGGGCTGACCCTGCCGCTGCCGCGGGGGGAGCTGACCCTGACCCGCTACGATCAGCGATTCGAGGAACTCATAGACTTCGTCACCGATCCCGAGGCCTGGGTCTCGGACTACCAGAACCGCGGCCGGGTCCGCCTGCGGGGCTGGGAAGCCTCGGGCCGCTGGGTGATGAATGCCCGCATGGCCTTCGAGGCCGCCTGGACCCGGCTGGAGGCCCGGGACGCGGTCAGCGACCTGGCCCTGATCCGGCGCCCCGGCTATACCTGGTCGGTGGGACTGGAGGGGCGGCCGGGGACGGGCTGGTCCGGCGGACTGCGCCTGCGGGGGGTGGGGGAGCGGATCGACCTGGACTTCTCGGTCTGGCCGGCCGAACGGGTCACCCTGGAACCGGTGACGCTGCTGGAGGGTGAGCTGACGCGGACACTGCGCCCCGGACTGGCGGTGCGTCTGCGGGGTGAGGACCTGACCGGGGCCTCCCCGGAATGGGTCTGGGGATACGGCAATCAGGGGCGGTCGTTCTATCTGGCGCTGTTGATCGGCTGATCGCTCCGTATCGAACCGGGTTCAATCGGCCGGGACGGTGCGTTCCCGGGCCCAGTCCCGCAGCGCCTGGATCCGCTCGGCCATCGTGACCGAGAGCGGGCGGGTCCCGGCGATCTCGCGCTGGAGCAGGGCGGTGTCCAGGGAGCCGGCCTCGCTGAAGGCCACATAGAGGGCACCCACCACCGCCTGCTCGATCTCCGCCCCGGAGAAGCCCTCGGTGGCGGAGGCCAGCGCCGCCAGGTCGAACCTGGAGGAATCACGCCCTCGGCGGGCCAGATGGATCCGCAGGATCTCACGCCGGGCCTCGGCCCCGGGCAGGTCGACGAAAAAGATCTCGTCGAAGCGCCCCTTGCGCACCAGCTCGGGGGGCAGGGCGGCGATGTCGTTGGCCGTGGCCACTACGAAGACCGGTCGGCGCCGCTCCTGCAGCCAGGCCAGGAAGGTGCCGAAGAGCCGGCGGGTGAGACCACCGTCGGCATCAGTGGAACCGACCCCCGGGAAGCCTTTCTCGATCTCGTCCACCCAGAGCACGGCCGGGGACATCGCCTCGGCCGACTTGAGCGCCTCGCGCAGCCGCCGCTCCGATTCCCCGACGAACTTGTCGTAGAGGGCTCCCGGGTCGAGCCGCAGCAGGGGGAGGCGCCAGCCCCCGGCCACCGCCTTGGCGACCAGGCTCTTGCCGCAGCCCTGGACTCCCAGCAGCAGGATCCCCCGGGGGGGATCAAGTCCGAACTCCCGGGCCCGGTGTCCGAAGGCCCCCCGGCGCCGCTCCAGCCAGCGCTTCAGGTTGGCCAGCCCGGCCACCTGTTCCAGGTCGACGTCGGCGGCCAGGTATTCCAGCGAAGTGGTGCGCAGCAAGGTCTTCTGCTTCAGTTCCAGTACGCGGCGGATATCCTCGGCGGTCAGGGCCCGGTCCTCGAGCACCACCTGGATGATGGCCCGCTCGGCCTCATCCAGAGTCAGACCGCCCAGGGCGCCGACCAGCTGTTCGAGCTCGTCGGGCGTCATCTCGATCTTGACGCTCCGTCCCCCGCCCAGGCTCCGGACCGCCTGCCCCACCGCCTGGCGCAGTTCCTCGGGGCCGGGCAGGTCGAGGGGGATGACCAGCACGTCCTTCTCCAGGTCGGCCGGGAGGTCGAAGCCGGGAGCGGCCAGGAAGATGGCCCGACGGTCGCGGCGGAAGGCGGCCGCAGCGTTCTTGAGGGCGCGCCGGACAGCGGTGTCCTCCAGGCTGTGCTGGAGGTCCTTGAGCAGGTAGACTCCGTCCTCGGCCGAACGCTCCAGGTAGCCCAGCACCTGATCGGGACGGGCGGTGTTGTACATGGCGTTACCGGTCCCGTGGTGGACCAGGCCGTGGGTGGTGTCCCAGGTCCAGAGCGGGACGCCCAACTCGGCGGCCACCTCGCTCAGGATGGCTTCCAACCGGGCTTCCTCGTGGGTCTCCACCCCCATGACCGGGTAGCGGGAACGCACCAGGGTGAGGAGTTCATGGGCGACGTTCACGAGGGCAGATTAACTGGGGAAGCGCGCACGGTCAACGGGGCCGCGCTTGCCCGTGACGGCTGTTGAAAGTTAGATTGGCAGGTCGATGAGACGATTCCGACCCATACCTGT
>CAYUVJ010000463.1:0-2198 GCA_964447955.1 uncultured Gemmatimonadota bacterium | reverse complement strand
TGAGAAGGGCGTCGAGGGAGACGGGGGGGAGCGGGGTCATGGCGGAGTTCCTCCTGTGGACAGCGGATGTGGTCGGCATAGAGGTCGCTCCTAACATCGCCCCCGGCCGCCCTCCCGGCAATCGGACGTCATAGACCTGTCCGAGCCACACCGGCTGCGCTATCATCGGCACGTCCTGGCCCACCTGTGGTCCGTCCCCCGGGATTCGTCCCGTCACCGCACCAGGAGGCATCATGTCCGACCGACCCCACCCCCTTCATCACCGCCTGCTAAGGTCCGCCCTCGGACTCTCCATCCTGCTCGAGATGCTCGTTTTTACAGGCTGCTCGTCCCCAAGTGGCACTCGACTCCGATTCGAGGTGGAGGTACCGGCCGCTGTCCGTTCCGAACCGATGACCGGGCGCATGTTCGTGATGATCAGCCGCACCGACCAGCGAGAACCCCGTTCCCAGGTCGGCCGCACCGGGATCCCCTTCTTCGGGGTGGATGTCGAGGGGCTCGCGCCGGGCCAGCCGGTCGTCATCGACGGCACAGTGCTCGGCTCACCTGTAGAACGCCTGGCCGATCTTCCGGCCGGTGACTACTTCGTCCAGGCGATGCTCAACGTCTATACGCGGTTCGAACGGACGGATGGTCATGTCGTGTGGATGCACCAGGACCAGTGGGAGGGTCAGAACTGGCGCCGCTCTCCCGGCAACCTCTATAGCGAGGTGGTCCAGGTGCACCTGGACCCGGAGCGCGGCGGGACGGTACGGCTCGCGGTGACCCAGGAAGTACCGCCGGTCGAGGTCCCTCCCGACGACGAATTCGTCCAGCACTTCCGCATCCAGAGCCCGATGCTGACCGAGTTCTGGGGACAGCCGATGTACCTGGGGGCCACGGTTCTGCTGCCCGAGGGCTACCACGACCACCCCGACGTCCACTATCCCACCGTGCATTATCAGGGTCATTTCTCCCTGCGGGCCCCGCTGGGTTTCAGCGAGCGCAACCGGGAGGTCCACGAGGCCTGGACCGGCCGGGGTCTCCCCCGGATGATCTTGGTCACCTGGCAGCACCCCACGCCCTACTTCGACGATTCCTACGCGGTCAACTCGGTCAACGTCGGACCCTACGGTGACGCGCTCCTGCAGGAACTGGTACCGGAGATCGAGCGTCGCTACCGGGCCATCCCGGAGGGCTGGGCGAGGGTGCTGACGGGCGGTTCGACCGGAGGTTGGGAGGCACTGGCCCTTCAGGTCTGGAATCCCGACTTCTTCGGCGGGTCCTGGGCTTTCGCTCCCGACCCGGTAGACTTCCGCAACGTCGAAGGGATCGACATCTATTCGGACGTCAACGCCTTCGAGAAGGTCCACGAATGGCGGCGGGTCCCGATCGCCAACACCCGCCGGGAGCCGACCGGTGAGGTCGTCCTGACCAGTCACCAGCGCAACTATTACGAACTGGTCAACGGGACAAGAGGCCGTAGCGGGGAGCAGCTCGACATCTGGAGTGCCGTGTTCGGCCCCCTCGGAGCGGACGGGTATTTCCAGCCCCTCTTCGACAAACAGACCGGTGTGATCGACCCCCAGGTGGCGCAGTACTGGAAGGAGAATTTCGAGATCCGCCACTATCTGGAGACGAACTGGACCGAGGTGGGACCCAGTCTGGTCGGCAAGCTCCATGTCTATGCCGGTGACATGGACAACTACTATCTGAACGTGGGCTGCTACCACCTGGAAGCGTTCCTGGAGAGCACCACCGATCCGTACTATGCGGGTTCCTTCGATTTCGGGCCCCGGGGCGGGCACGGCTGGCGACCGATGTCCAGACTGGAGCTGTTGAGGATGATGGCCGACCACATCACCCGGAACGCGCCTCGTGGCGCGGATACCCGATCCTGGAAGTACTGACGGACCCGGTTCCCGGCCACGTCCCGGGGCCAGCGAGAGGGGTGACGGTATGGAACCGATGGAATGCCTGGACCTCGATCTCGGCGATTACCAGGAGTGTGTCTTCCACCGGCTGGAGATATGGCAGTCGGAGGGCCTGAGCCGCCGCATCTGGGAGCGGGACCCGACCGCCTGGTTCCCCGAGCCCCGCCCCGAGATCGTCGACCGGCTCGGCTGGCTCGACCTTCCGGGGACGATGCCGGCCATCATCAGCGACCTTGAGGAGTTCACCACGCAGGTCCGGGCAGACGGGCTGGAGAGGGTCGTCCT
>CAYUVJ010000462.1:0-2208 GCA_964447955.1 uncultured Gemmatimonadota bacterium | reverse complement strand
CGAGCCCAGCACATAATTGAGGCGACTGCCGTTGTCGCTGAACACCATGGTCGGGTCCATGGAGCTGCGCGGGCGCTTGCCCGGCTCGACCCGGTTGGCGACGGGGCGCCCCTCCTCGTCCCGGCGCACGGGGACACCGCTCCCCGGCAGGGTGATCACATCTTCCATGGACATCCGGTTCCTCCCTGAGTACCTGGCGCCGGACGGTCCGGGGATCTACCCGGCCACCCGACTGCGGATGACACCAAGGTCAGGTCTGGTTGGGCTGTTGTCAATCCCCGGACATCCTGTGCAGCTTCTCTCTGGAGATTCAGCGGAGGATGATCAGCTTGGTGACCGCCCGCTCCGATCCGGCTCGGACCTCCACCAGGTAGAGCCCGGAGGGGAGGGGGCGGCCGGAACCGTCGCAGCCGTCGAAGGCGATTTCACTGGGACCGGCCGGCAGGAGGGACCCGGCCAGCAGGGTACGGACCCGCCGACCCCGGATATCATAGACGTATATGGACGTCGAGGCCGGTCCGGGCAGGTCCGGGGCGAGCGTGGATGGACCGCTGGTCGGGTTGGGGTAGGGGGGAGAGAGCACCAGACGCTCGACGGCGGGGGTAAAGGGCTCGACCGCGGTCAGGGCGGCGGCAGCATTCAGGCGGCCGTATCCGTAGTAATCGTCGAATCCGGGAGTGTCCTCGGCCGGCGGCCCGACCTCGTCCTCGGCGGTGGCGTGCAGCACCCCACGGATGTCCTCGGGCAGGAGCCGGCCGTCGCGGGCTACCAGCAGGGCGGCCGTGGCGGCCACCAGCGGGGTGGCCTGGGAGGTGCCTCCGTACTCGACATAACCGCCGAGATAGGAGGTGGATAGGATGCGGCTCCCCGGAGCCGCCAGGTCGATGTGCGGTCCGAAGGAGGAACCGCTGGTCACGCTCCAGAAGAAGGGGACCGCCCGCTCGTCCGATTCGTCGGTGGCCCCTACTGCGATACTCTCCTCGAAGGCCGCCGGATAGTAGGGCACGTCACTGTCGAAGTTCATCATGGAGGCACAGACGGTGACCCCCCGTGTCCAGGCATAGGTGACCGCGTCGTGAAGCAGGGTACTGTTGCTCGGCCCCCCGGCGGAGAGGTTGATGATCCGGGCCCCCTGGTCGGTGGCCCAACGTAATCCCTGGGCCCAGTCGGAGTAGTAGCCCAGGTTGTCCGCATCCAGGACCTTGACCGGGAGCAGGTGCACCCGGAAGGCGGCGCCGGCCACCCCGATCCCGTTGTCCGCCAGAGCCCCCAGTATCCCCGCCACGTTGCTGCCGTGTCCGTTGTCGTCGGAAGCCACCGCGTCGTCGTTGACGAAGTCGTAGCCCGGCAGCAGGACTTCTTGCAGATCGAGATGATCGAGGTCCATCCCGGTGTCCAGGACCGCCACAATGACCGATGTGGCCGAGGGTTGGATGTCCCAGGCCTCGGGCATGTCGATATCGTGGTCGCTCGCCTGATCGAGATACCACTGCTCGGGGAAGCGTAGGTCGTTGGGCACGATACGGAAGGCGGCCCGTACTCCCGACCGGTAGGAAGTCGGGTCGGGACGTCCGGCCCCCTGACCGATGCCGTCTGCCTCAGCGACCTCCACCAGCGGATCGGCGGTCAGACGGCGGATATCCTCAACGAGGTCGATCCCGGCCGGAAGCTCCAGGAGCAGCCAGCGGTCGAGACCGAGCCGGTCGGCCAGTGCCCGTGCCGCGGGCTCGACCGGGCGGTCCGCGTCCCGGAAGAGCAGGCGCGGGACCGGCACCTGGAGCCGGATGGCCAGTTCGGAGAGCGCCTCGGCCCGGGTCGCCGACGGACGCAGCCGGGCTGTGAGGGGGGCCGGACGCAGTTTGACCAGCAGACGCCCGGCCGTCGATCGGACCGGGGTGGGACCTTCTTCGAGAGCGGGTGGATATGTGTCTCCGACGGCAGCGGGTGGTCCGGAGGCAAATGTCGGAGTCACGTATCCCGGCGGCCCGACGGGGCAAAGCAGGAGGGCCGTGAGCAGGATCAGGCCGACGATGTGGAGGGATTTCCGGCTCATCGGGCGCAGTATAGCGCCCGACCGGATTTTGGGGTAGGTCGCCGGCGTCTCCGCTACCTATCCTGTTCGGACCGTGATACCCATCAAGGATCTGAACCCCCCGCGCACCACCCCGCACGTCACCTATGTACTGGTGACCCTCAACATCGCAGTCT
>CAYUVJ010000461.1:0-2217 GCA_964447955.1 uncultured Gemmatimonadota bacterium | reverse complement strand
CCAGTGTGAAGATCACGAAGAGGATCACGATATAGAAGGCGATGAACACCCAGATCTGGAAGCCGCGCGCCCAGCCGGCGGCGTTACCCATCAACTCGAGCATGTTGAAGGTGTGCGGGTCGCTGGCGAAGTAGACGGCCAGCATGCCCAGCAGCAGCAGCACCGAGCCGATCAGCGTGTAGATGAAGAACTTGATGGCCGCGTATTCCCGCCTCGGACCGCCCCAGATACCGATGAGGAAGTACATCGGCAGGAGCATGATCTCCCAGAAGACGTAGAAGAGGAAGAAGTCGAGGGCCACGAAGACGCCGTACATGCCCGTCACCAGGAGCATGAACAGGACGTGGTAGCCCTTGACCCCCTTCTCGATCCCCCACGAGGCGATGATGGCGATCAGGCTGATCAGGCCCGTGAGCAGGATCATCGGTAAAGAGAGACCATCGATACCCATGAAGTACTCGATCCTGAACTGCCAGATCCACGAGTGCTGCTCGACGAACTGGAATCCCTGGATCGTGGTCGCCCCCACCAGCCCGTAGTCCCAGATGCTCCACAGGTAGAGCCCGAGGACGAAGGGGATCGCGGTCGCGACCACCCCTGTCCACCGGATCACGGCGGTCTTCTCCTTCGGGGTCAGCAGCATCACCAGCGCCCCGAGGACGGGGAAGAACGTGATGACCGTCAGGTAGCCCATGTGCTCCCTCTCCAGTAGTCCTTTACAGGAGTCCGATCAGGATGATCACCAGCACAGCCGTCAGGCTGGCCAGCATGTAGTTCTGGATACGTCCCGTCTGAAGCTGTCGGGTGGCGGTGCCCATGCCTCCGACTGCTTCCGCGGTACCATTCACCAGGCCGTCCACCCCGCGCAGGTCGATCCCTCCGCTGATCCAGGAGAGTCCGCGCAGGAAGGGGGCCGTGATGTTCACGAAGCCGTCGATGATGTGGTCGTCGAACCAGCGCAGGATGTTCATCAGCGCCATGGTCCCGGCCACGAAAGTGGCTCCGTAGAGTTCGTCGAAGAAGAACTTGCCGTCGGCCAAGCGGTAGAGGATACCCATCCGCCGCGCCCAGTCGGAGGCCGAGAGCGTCTTCTTGTAGTACATCAGCCAGGAGAGCAGGATGCCGGTCCCGGCCACGATCAAGCTCAGGATCATGGCCATGGTGTGCTCGGCCCCGTGTCCTCCCTCGTGCCCGCCGGCGGCGTGTTCCCCTTCGTGCCCGGCCTGCTCCTCACTGTGCCCGGCCGGATTGGCCTCATACCCGGTCTGCTGGGAGGCCGGCAGTACCAATGCGCGCTCCGCAGTCAGGACCGCGGCGTGGGCGTCGTGCCCCTCCAGGTGGGCCGGGGCGGCCTGCTCCCAGGCCTTGGTCGGGGTGACGATCATGTGATCGAACCACCCCTGGCCGCCGAACGGGTTGAACGAGGGGAAGGTGAAGAAGAGGTAGAAGCAGAAGACCGCCAGGATCGAGAGCGGCACGGTCATGACCGCCGGACTCTCGTGGGCGTGGTCGTACTTGTGATGGTCCGCCGGCTCCCCATAGAAGGTCATGAAGAGCAGCCGGAACATGTAGAAGGCGGTCAGCAGAGCCGCGCCGAATCCGAAGATGGGCAACAGGACGTGTTGCGGGTTCTCCATCGCGAAGCCCAGGGTTCCGGCCAGGATGGCGTCCTTGGAGATGAACCCGGTGGTGAAGGGCACTCCCGAGATAGTCAGGGTGGCGATCAGGAAGGTGAGGAAGGTGACCGGCATCTTCTTGCGGAGCCCACCCATCTCCCGCATGTCCTGGGTGTGTACGGCGTGGATGATCGAGCCCGAACCCAGGAAGAGCAGCGCCTTGAAGACCGCATGGGTGATCAGGTGCATGAACCCGGCTGTGTAGGCCCCCACCCCGAGCGCCATGACCATGTAGCCGAGCTGGCTGATGGTCGAGAAGGCCAATACCCGTTTGATGTCGTTCCGGACGATGGCGATGATCGCCGCCATCATAGCCGTGATGCCCCCGATGTAGGCGATGAAGACCATCGCCTGGGGCGTGAGCAGGAAGAAGAGCCGGGCGGTCAGGTAGACACCGGCCGCCACCATCGTCGCCGCGTGGATCAGGGCGGAGACCGGCGTGGGGCCCTCCATCGCGTCGGGGAGCCAGACGTGGAGCGGGAACTGCGCCGACTTCCCGATCGCTCCGCAGAAGATCCCGACCCCTGCCACCGTCAGGAGG
>CAYUVJ010000460.1:0-2225 GCA_964447955.1 uncultured Gemmatimonadota bacterium | reverse complement strand
GCGGAGGGAACATCTCCGACAGGGTTGATGTGGAGAAGGTGGCCGAAGATGCAGGTAATCTCCCCGATGTCACGGTCTCACGCACCTATACCTTCATGTGCGCGGACCCCGGCCAGGAACTGATCATCGAGGATATCGAGAAGCACGGATTGAACCGGATCGTTGTGGCCTCCTGCTCGCCGAGCCTGCATGAAACCACCTTTCGAAGTGCGGCGGTACGGGGCGGACTCAACCCGTTCCTTTATGAGCAAGTCAACATCCGTGAGCAGGTCAGCTGGGTGCATGCGAGTACCGAGGAAGCGACAGCGAAGGCCATGACGCTCGTCCGGGCTGCGATCGGTCGGGTCCGCCATCACGAACCCCTCTCACAGATCAGAGTCGGAGCGACATCGCGCGCGTTCGTGTTGGGTGGTGGAATTGCCGGACTTCGTGCTGCCCTCGATCTCGCGAATTATGGACTGTCCGTGACTATCGTCGAAAAGGACTCCCGACTCGGCGGCCAGGTCGCTGAACTCGGCACCGTCTTCCCAACCGGTGAGAACGGATTGGAATTGATCGGTACGCTGGTCGAGGAAGTCTCGACTGCGGAGGGGATCACCGTTCTAACCGATACCCGGGTAACCGGTGCTACAGGCTACGTGGGGAATTTCACCGTCATGGTGGAACGGGAAAGCGGCGACGGATCGACAGAGGAACTCGAGATCCTGGCCGGAGCCATCATCGTGGCCACGGGCTCCAGGCCCTATGAGCCGGTAAAGGGGGAATTTGGATTTGGAGAGTTCCCCGAAGTGGTGACATTGCCAGATTTTCTTCAGATCCTCAATAAGGCCCCGGCCGGTGGCGATCTTACCGTAAATGGAAAGATGATCCGACGGGCGGCGTTCATCCACTGCGTCGGCAGCCGGCAGATCGAAGGGGTCCACGAACCGAAACCAGGACGTCCTCTGAATGAAAACTGCTCCAGGGTCTGCTGCACAGCAACACTGAAGGCTGAGAGTGATCTCATCGAGAAATTCCCAGGCGTATTCGTCTACGATTTCTACCGTGATATCAGGACCTACGGCCGGAACCACGAAGAGATCTACGAGCGCGCCTCGCGCGATGGTGTGATCTTCCTCCGCTATGAGCCTGAAGAGCCGCCAATGGTAACGGAGGCCATGTCCAATGACGCCGGAAATCTGCTCGTCACCGTCAAAGACGGCCTGACCGCAGGTATGGAGCTAGAGGTCGCCGTCGACCTGGTTGTGCTGGCAGTCGGGATGGAGCCGGCCGAGGTCGGTCCCCTGGCGAAATCATTGAAGCTGCCTGCGGGAGCGGACGGTTTTCTGCAGGAGGTTCACCCCAAGCTTCGCCCGGTCGAGGTGGCGGTGGCGGGGGTGGTCCTGGCGGGAACCTGTCAGAGCCCTCGCGACATCGAAGAGAGCTGTGCTTCTGCCTCCGCCGCGGCAGTGAAAATTGCCGGCCTGTTGACAAGGGGATATGTCGATCTGGAGCCCTATGTGGCCCGCGTGAACGCGGATCGTTGCGAGGGTACCGGGACCTGTCTGTCTCAATGCGAATACGACGGCGCCCTCGAGATTGTTGAATCCGTGATCGACGGCAAGACCATCCGAAAAGCGGTCGTGAACGAGGCGCTCTGCCTCGGATGTGGAGCCTGTGTGGCGGTCTGTCCGACCCACGCGATCGATATCGATGGCTGGACGCTCGATCAGTACGAAGCAATGGTCGACGCGATATGTGCCGACCCGGTGGAGGTGGCCAGTGACTGAGGACAGAAAAGCGATGGATCCGGAGCTGAAGGAATTAGTCAAGCGGCTCAGGAAGGAGCGTCCGGACCAGATGGAGCGTGCCCGGGAAATGCAGAAGGAGAAGAAGTCGACTCGCCGAAAGGTGAGGAAAGCCCTGACCGAGGAACCGGTAACGGTCCCGACCGTGGCTCGTGAAGTCGGAATCGAAACCGATACGGCCCTCTGGCACATCACCGCCATGAAGAAGTACGGACTGGTTGTCGAGGACGGTATGGACGGAGACTGGCCTCTCTACCGGTTGGCGGATTCCAAGGAGGATGAAGCATGAGCCTGCGCGCCGATCCTACCCTTGTCTCCGAGATGGAACGTTTCGGTGCTACCGATGTCAGTGCCTGTTTCAACTGCGGCAACTGCACCGCGATCTGTCCACTCTCGGAAGGAGAGACGGTCTTCCCCCGGAAGGTGATCCGCTACATA
>CAYUVJ010000459.1:0-2227 GCA_964447955.1 uncultured Gemmatimonadota bacterium | reverse complement strand
TGCTGGGCCGCCGCCCGGATGTCCCGCATCCGGGCCTGGACCAGGAAGTAGTCCATCCCCCCCTGCACCAGGTTGACGCTGGAGCCGACGTTGAAGTAGAAGGCCACCCACTCCTCGGCCGGCAGTTCGGTCAGGGTCGGACCGTAGAGGGCGAGCAGTTCGGCGCTCTTCTGCTTCAGTTCGTCCAGGTGTTCGGCCCAGGCCTCGCTGCCCTTCTCCCGGATGTCGGTGATTTCGGCCCGGGCGGTCTGACGTTCCCGGACGATGCGCTCCTCGCCGGCCACGCCCGGCGGGGCGGGGGGGTCGGGGATGGTCACCGCCAGGGAGAGCCAGTTCAGCCGGGCGTTCTTGCGGAAGATCACCCCGTAGCCCGGGACGTACTGGGACCGGCCCGTACCGCCGGTGTAGACTCGGTGGCTCTCGGTACCGGCGACCACATAGTGGGTGAACTCCCCGCCGGTCTCGAGTGAGGAGTCGAGGATGCCGGTCATGATCTCGATCTGGCGCTTCAGCCGGGGGTTCACCTCGGCGTCCCCACCGGTCACCCGGATGGCGTTCATGGTCTGGGCCATGGCCTCGGGACCCCGCAGGGCGCTCTTGCGGACCGAGAGGGTGACCGTGTTCTGGGGGTCGTCCCCGTCGAACTCGGCCAGCAGGGTGATGTTCTCCTCGGCCCCCGCCTGGCGCAGTGTGTAGCCGTAGGTGGCGATGACCTCCTTGAGGGCGGCGACCATTTTCTCCCGATAGGACGCCTGCCAGGCCGCTTCGGCCGCCCGGCGTTCCTCGAGTTTCTGCTGCTCGTCCCGGGCCGCCTGTTCCACCTCGGCCTGCTGCTGCTGGATCCGCTCCCGCGTCTCGCTGCGGGTACGGGCCTCGGCCTGTTCCTGCAGCAGGGCCTGCAGGTTCTCGTTCTGCGACCGCAGGCGCTCGAACGACTGGCTCAATCCGAGCACGTTGAAGGGACTGCGGGCCCTCAGCGGCCAGCGGATGGTGAAGAGGTAGCCGTAGCCGGCCATGTAGAAGCCCGAGACCTCCCGGTCACCGGAGAAGAACACGCTCCGGGAGCCCGGGGTGTAGTGGAGACTGCCGACCAGCTCCTCGGCCATGACCAGCCCCCGGGCGATGCCCGCCTCACCCTCTTTCGCCGTCTCCGGCTTCAGGGTCGCGGGCAGTTCGGGGGGCTCGACCGCGGCCAGGCTGTTCTTCAGGATGTCGGTGAAGATCCGGACCTCGGGCGGTCCCTGGGCCTGGTCCAGACCGCTCAGGTCCCAGATCCCTCCGTGACCGTCCATCCACTCGGTGGTGATCATCAGGTCGCCGCCGTGCCCCGGAGGGGCCACCACCGCCACCCGTCCTTCGGTGATCGTCGGGGTCTGGGCCGCCGCGGCGCCGGCGAGCACGCCGGTCAGCAGGAGCATGACCGCGGCCGCCAGAAAGGTGTTCACGCTGCGCTTCATCATCTCTCTCACTCCCTCTCCTCACGCACCAGACCCTGCTGCACGAGCGCGGACAGGATGGTGTTGGTCCGCTGCAGCTCCGTGGTCGTGATATACTGGACGTTCTCGAGCGTCGCGGCGATCGCCGTAAGGTCGTCGATCCGACGCTGATCCAATTCGTCGAGTGCCCCCTGTACGGTGGCCAGGATCGACCCCCGCAGGCTCACATCCCGTTCGTTCAGGCGCTCGTCCAGGGCCGCCAGGATGGTCTGGCGGTCCTCCCTCCCCCGTTCCTCGACGATCTGCTGCAGATAACCGAGCATCTCGAGCATGCCGGCTTGGAACTCCTCGCGGGAGACCGGCATCACCTCGGGCATCCCTTTGGCCGCGCCCCCGGCGTCGGCCATCTGCTGGGTCGTGGGCCGCAGGGCGCCGAAACCGACCTGGAGCACCCCGTCGGGTCCGACCTGGAAGCGCACGAAGGTGACGATGACCACCAGCAGGGCCACCGAAGCGGCGGCGGCCAGTACGGGGCGGAGCAGCCCCCGCAGGCCGAGCGCCCCCATCTCGTCCACCCAGCGCCGGGTCCGGGCCAGGAAACCCATCGGTTCGCTGACGTAGACCAACCGGGGGGCCGAGGCGGCGTTCGGCCAGGCCCCGAGCAGCTCCCGGGTGCCGGTCAGGGCCTCGTACTCGTTCCGGCAGCCCTCACAGACGGCCAGGTGAGCCCGCAGCTCGGCCTCTTCGGCCGGTGCGATCTCCCCGTAGAGCATCTCCATGAGCTGTCCGGT
>CAYUVJ010000458.1:0-2231 GCA_964447955.1 uncultured Gemmatimonadota bacterium | reverse complement strand
CCGGGGTCGTGACCTGATCCCGCCCACCGGCCCATTGGGCCTCGGCGGGCCGAGCATGCCGTCGAGGTGGTGGCGGTGCTCTTCGGCGATGTGGTGTCCGGGGTGGTCTGGCGACAGGCCGACCAGCGTATGCGGCGCGGCTTGGTGACCCGACCCGAGGCCAGTGACGGGTTCGGCCAGCCGCTGCGGGTGGATGCCCACCCCCAGGGCTGGACGGTGTCCGGAGGGGCCGGGGGCGGGATGCGGCTGGCCTGGCGGATCACCGCCCCGAATCTCGACGCACAGGGGGCGGACGGACTGGGGATCGACACCGAGGCCCTCTACGGGCCGGGCTACGAGATCTTCCTGGTCCCCGACCGTGGCCTGACCGCCTCGATCACCGAGACCCCGGCCGCTGCCCGGATCACGGTCGAGGTCATCTTCGACATCCCGGTCTCCTGGCGGATCCTGGTCCCCTGGGAGGGATTCGGCCGCAACTACCGCCCGGCTTCGCTCGAGGCCCTCTGGGGGACCATCCTGGCGGTGGGGGATTTCCGCCGTCAGTCGGTCTCCACCGCCGGCATGGACGTGGTGGTCGGAATCCAGGGACGGCGCCCCGAGGGGGACGTGATGATCGTCCAGGCGGTGCGCCGCATCCTGACCGCCGGACAGGAGATCTACGGGTCGCTTCCCACTTCCTCGCTCACCGTGCTGATCCCCTCGGTCGCCCCCGGCGGCGCAGAGTCACTCCGGCTGGGGAACAGCCTGGCCCTGGGGTGGGGGGATCGGGTCGACCTGATGGACGATGTGCCGGCCCTGCACACCCTGGCCCGCGAACTGCTCCGACTCTGGATCGGACCGGCCGGGAGCGCTCCGGCCTGGTTCTCGGAAGGGGGCACCGACTACCTGGCCTGGCTGACGCTTCTGCGTCAGGACCTGATCGGCCGGGACCAGTTCCGACAGCGCATCTTGCGGGCCGAGCAGGAATACCTGGCCCATCCCCATGCCGGTGACTGGACCTTCGCCCAGGAGGAGGCCCGGCTCCGGACCGGGGTCGAGAATCTCCCCCGAGGTCCGGGCGGAGACGCCGGCCGAAGCGTCCCGACCGGAGCGGGCACCCTGGCCCGCACCCGGGGGCTGGCCGTGGCCCTGGCCCTGGATGCCACCATCGCCCGGCTGAGCGCGGGCCAGCGCCGGTTCACCGACCTGGTCCGGACGGTCCACCGCACCCGCGGCCTCTTCGGCGCGACCGTCCTGGAAGCCGATCTGATGGCCGCCTGTGCGACGGTGACCGGCGGCGATTACCTGGACGCCTTCTTCACCGCCCTGGTCTTCACTCCCGGCCGGCCCCCTGTGGCCGAGGCCCTGGCCGACATCATCACGCGGGAAGAGCGCTGATACCGGTGTTCGCCGATATCGCCACCATCGAGGTTACTGCCGGCACAGGGGGGAGCGGTTGTGTCTCCTTCCGCCGGGAGAAGTTCATCCCGCGAGGAGGTCCCGACGGCGGGGACGGAGGCCACGGTGGGGACGTCGTACTCGAAGTCGACCCCCACATGCGGACCCTGCTCGACCGGAAGCGGCACCCGCACGTGAAGGCCATCCGGGGGCAGCACGGTCAGGGGAACAACCGCACCGGGGCCGGCGGCGGCGACGTGGTCGTTCTGGTCCCGGCCGGGACGGTGGTCTGGGACGCGGAGAGTGGCGAGCGACTGGCTGACCTGACCGCGGCCGATCAGCGCTTCGTAGCCGCCCGGGGGGGACGGGGGGGGCGGGGGAACGCCCGCTTCGTCAGCAGTGTCAACCAGGCCCCGCGCCAGTGGGAGCCCGGCGAGGAAGGCCAGCAGCGGACCCTCCGCCTGGAACTGAAACTGATCGCCGATGTAGGGCTGGTCGGCCGGCCCAACGCCGGCAAGAGCACCCTGCTCTCACGGGTCACCGAGGCCCGGCCCAAGATCGCCGCCTACCCCTTCACCACCCTGGCCCCCAACCTGGGCATCATGGCCCTGGGGGGAAACGCCTCCTGCGTGGTCGCCGATATCCCCGGCCTGATCGAGGGGGCCGGCAGCGGCAAGGGGCTGGGGACCGAGTTCCTCCGCCACATCGAGCGCACCCGGGTCCTGCTCTTCCTGGTCGACCTGCTGGTGGAACCGGCGGCCGAGACCCTGGACATGCTGCGCACCGAGTTGAGGGAGCATTCCGAGGCCCTGCTCGAGCGTCCCGCCGCCCTGCTGCTGACCAAGCTCGACCTG
>CAYUVJ010000457.1:0-2262 GCA_964447955.1 uncultured Gemmatimonadota bacterium | reverse complement strand
GCAGATCACCTCCCCCCGGGTCGTAGACCTGAACGAGGTCCTCCAGGGACTCCTGCCCATGCTGGAGCGGGTACTGGGAGAGGATATCCGACTCCAGCTCGGACTCGTCCCCGGGATCGCCCCGGTCCGGATCGATCCCGCACAGGTGGAACAGGTGCTGGTCAACTTCGTCGTGAATGCCCGGGACGCCATGCCCGGGGGGGGGATCATCCGGGTCACCACTTCGTTCCTCGAGGTGGACGAGATCTACCAACGCACCCATCCCTATGTGATGCCCGGGCACCACGTCCGGTTCGAGGTCAGTGACGAAGGGGAGGGGATGACCCCCGAGGTCCGGGAGCGGATCTTCGAGCCCTTCTTCACCACCAAGACATCCGGGTCGGGGTTGGGGCTGGCGACCGTCTACGGGATCGTCAAGCAGGCCGGTTGCTCCATCGAGGTGACCAGCGAGCCGGGGCAGGGGACGACTTTCACGATCCTGATCCCGGTCGCGGAAGGTCCGCTGGAACCGCTCCACCGGGAAGGGGCGGGGGGACTGCTCCCCATCGGGGACGAGAACATCCTGGTGGTGGAGGACGAGGAGAGTGTCTGCGAGCTGGCTGTCGAGATGCTGACCGGGCTGGGGTACAGCGTCCGGGCCTTCTCGGGGGGGGAGATCGCTCTCCGCCACTGTGAGGAGGAAGGGGCCCGCTACGACCTGCTGCTGACCGATGTGGTCATGCCCGACCTCAGCGGATCGGACCTGGTCGCCCGTCTCCACACCATCCAGCCCGACCTCAAGGTGCTCTACATGAGTGGTTATACAGCCGACGCCATCGCCCGGCACGGGGTGCTCGACCCCGAGGTCCACCTGCTCGACAAGCCCTTCACCCTGGCGGAACTGGCTGATCGGGTTCGGAAAGTCCTGGAAGGACTCCCATGAGAACGGTCTCGACCCCAGGAGCACCGACCCCGGCCGGACACTACGCCCAGGCGGTCGAGCACGACGGTCTGCTCTTCACCGCCGGTCTGCTCCCGGTTACCCCGGAGGGCGAGAAGGTCGGAGGAGAGATCGAGGAACAGGCCGGCCAGGTGCTGGCCAACCTCGACGCCATCCTGACGGCGGCCGGCAGTGATCGCACGCGGGTCGTCAGGGTGACCGTCTACATCGCCGACATCGGATTATGGGGGCGTTTCAACGAGGTCTATGCCCGGTTCTTCGGCGATCACCGACCGGCCCGGACGGTGGTCCCGGTCCCGGTCCTCCACCACGGATTCCTGGTGGAACTCGAGGCAGTGGCGGCGGCCGGACCCTCCGCGTAGTTTCCACGTATGGATGAATTCTGGGCACGACGCTCGGCGGCCCCCTTCCGCCTGGTCTCGGAGTACGAGCCGGCCGGCGACCAACCGAAGGCGATCACCGAACTGGCGGCAGGACTCGACCGGGGGGAGCGCTATCAGACCCTTCTGGGAGTAACCGGCTCGGGCAAGACGTTCACGGTCGCCAACCTCATCGCGCGCGCGAACCGTCCGACCCTCATCATCAGTCACAATAAAACGCTGGCCGCCCAGCTCTACGGGGAGCTGAAGGGTTTCTTCCCGCACAACGAGGTCGAGTACTTCATCAGCTACTACGACTACTATCAACCCGAGGCCTACGTGCCGGGCAAGGACCTCTACATCGAGAAGACGACCAGCATCAACGAGCTCATCGACCGGCTCCGGTTGCGCACCACCAGCGCCCTGCTGGAACGGCGCGACGTGGTCGTGGTGGCGTCGGTCTCCTGCATCTACGGACTGGGAAGGCCCGAGGACATCCATCGCAACCTGGTCGGTCTGGAGGTCGGTCAGGCCATCGACCGGCAGGCCCTGCTCCGAGCCCTGGTGGACATCCAGTACACCCGCAATGACATCTCTTTCGGTCGGGGCACTTTCCGGGCACGCGGGGACGTCGTCGAGGTCCACCTGGCCTACGACGAAGTGGCGGTTCGGATCGAATTCTGGGGGGACGAGGTCGAGCGACTGGCCCTCGTGGATCTGATCACCGGTGAGGTGCTGGAGCAGAAGGAACGGGTGGTGGTCTACCCGGCTTCTCACTTCGTGACCGGGCAGGACGAGGTCGAGGAGGTCCTGGCCCGGATCGAGGCCGACCTGGACGAGGAGGTCGGCGACTTCCAGGAGGCCGGACGGCTGGTCGAGGCCCAGCGTTTGAAGTCGCGGGTGAGCTACGATCTGGAGATGATGCGCGAGGTCGGCTGGTGCACCGGGATCGAGAACTACAGC
>CAYUVJ010000456.1:0-2285 GCA_964447955.1 uncultured Gemmatimonadota bacterium | reverse complement strand
CAAGGTCCGCACCGCCGGGATCCCCGTGTTCGACGCGGTGAACGCCGCGGGGCCTCTTCTTATAATCTGGGAGACGGGCAGTTGGTCACTTCGTCCGGTCGAACATGAACCAGGATGAGCGCCGGGCGGGTCGCTGGTGGACGGTTTCCCCGAACCGGACCACCTCCTCGAACCGGTGGGGATCCAGGGGTCCGGTGCGGACCGCTGCGACATCCTCCGCCAGTTCCTCATAGGATCGGGCGCCGCAGAGTACCGTGTCGACCGCCGGGTGCATCAGGTCGAAGCGATAACACTCACCGGCCGTCATCCCCGACGGGAATCCGGCCGTGGATCTCGGTTCCAGGAGTTCCCCCCAGCGGGTGGCCGTGTAGGCGATGATACCGGGGCGCGGCTCGGGCAGGTGGGCGAAGACCTCGGTCTCGGCGCCCCGGTGGGCCGCGTTGTAGCGGATCATGAGCACATCCGGCGGTGGGTCGAGCTCCCGGACCAGGCGGGCGGCCAGCTGGCGGTTGTGGATGGAGAAGCCGACCGCCCCCACCCGGCCGTCGGCCTTCAGCGACTGCAGCTCCTTCCAGACCGAAGGCCGGACATACCAGGGGTACTGGACCCAGCCGACCAAGTAGACCTCGATGCGGTCGGTCTCCAGGGCCCGGGTACACCGTTGCCAGTAGCGCTCGACCCCCTTTCGGGTGGGGATACCCATAAGTGAGACCAGGGTGAGTCGGTCGCGGTGGCCGGCCCGGATGAGGCGGCGGACCCCCTCAGCCTGTTCTTTCATACGCGGAGTCACCAGGATGGAGCGTATCCCCAGATCGCGGACGGCGCGCTCCAGTCCGTCGGCCGGCAGGCTGCCTCCGGCCGGTCCCCTCCGGCCGGCGAACGACATCGCGGCCGGGGTCAGACGGGAGACGGTCGGTCCGGCTGTGCCCAGACGGGTCACGAAGGGGTCGTCCTCAGGGAGTGGGTGCACGGGCATCGTTGGTGTATCCTTGCTCTGCGAGGCTTGATCCCCCCGTCGTCCCACCCGGGACGAGGGGAGGGGACGGCGCCACGGACCTCTGACCGGGAGCCATACCATGCTGGCGATCGACTCTGCCACCGGGACTCCGATCCGTGACTATCCCGAACATACCCCCGAAGAGGTGGCCCGGGCTATCGCCGGTGCAGAACAGGCCTTCCGCGCCTGGCAGGAGACCTCCTTCGCGCATCGCGCGGAGTGTCTGGGGGCGGCGGCCGCCCGGCTGCGTCAGCGACAGGAAGAGTATGCGGTCCTGATGAGCACCGAGATGGGCAAGGCGGTGCGGGAGGCCCGGGCCGAGGTCGAGAAGTGTGCCTGGGTCTGTGAGTACTATGCCGAACGGGCCGAGGATTTCCTGGCCCCCGAGCCGGTCACGACCAGTGCCGCCCGCTCCTATGTCGATTACCGTCCTCTCGGGCCGGTACTGGCCATCATGCCCTGGAACTTCCCCTTCTGGCAGGTCTTCCGCTTCGCCGCCCCGGCCCTGATGGCCGGTAACGCCGCTCTGCTCAAACATGCTCCCTCAACTCCCGGCTGTGCGCTGGCCATCGAGCGGGTCTTCCAGGAGGCCGGCTGTCCCGAAGGACTCTTCCAGACCCTGATGATCCCGGTGGCGCAGGTGGGCGAGGTGATCGATCATCCGCTGGTGCGGGCGGTCACGCTGACGGGAGGACCTCTGGCCGGCCGGGCGGTGGCCGCCCAGGCCGGAGCGGCCCTGAAGAAGACCGTGCTGGAACTGGGCGGCAGCGATCCCTACCTGATCCTCGAAGACGCCGACCTGGAGTCGGCGGTCCCGGCCTGTGTCACCGCCCGCATGCTCAACGCGGGGCAGAGCTGTATCGCGGGCAAACGTTTCATCGTGGTCGCATCCCGGCGCGAGGAGTTCGAGGCCGCCCTGCTGGCGGGACTCCGGGCCAGGCGTATGGGGATGCCGCTCGAGGAGACGACCGACTATGGACCGCTGGCGCGGGCGGACCTGCGTGAGAACCTGGACCGCCAGGTGCGCAAGAGTGTCGAGATGGGGGCCCGGCTGCTGCTGGGTGGGGAGATCCCCTCCGGGCCCGGCTTCTTCTATCCGGCCACCCTGCTCACCGACGTGGGACCCGGACAGCCGGCCTGGGGAGAGGAACTCTTCGGTCCGGTCGCCGCGGTCATCCCGGTAGCGGACGAGGCCGAGGCGGTCCGGGTGGCTAACGACACCGCCTACGGACTGGGGGCGGCGGTATTCACCACCGACGTCGACCGCGGGGAGCGGATCGCCCGGGAT
>CAYUVJ010000455.1:0-2292 GCA_964447955.1 uncultured Gemmatimonadota bacterium | reverse complement strand
AGGCTTTCGCCGAAGCGCTGATCACCCGGGGATCGAATGTCCCGTTCTCCATCTTTGCCCGGGCCGACACCATCGAACCGGAACTCTTCAGGGTCCTTAAGGCGGCCGGTTTGCGCTCGGTCTTCGTGGGGATCGAATCGGGGAGTCAACGGGAGTTGGACGAATTCAACAAGCACACGACCGTGGAGGACAACCTGGCTGCCCTGAAGATCCTGCAGGGACTGGACGTCCGCTTCCAGATGGGACTGATCTTCTTCGATCCCTACACGCAGATGGAAGACGTCCAGGCTAACATGGACTTCATCCGGCGCACCCGTCCGCTCTGGAGCACTCCGGGTAACATCCTCTCGGTGGAGAACCGGGCCATCGTCTACAAGGGAACACCCTTCTACGAGCGCCTGAAGGCCGAGGACCGGCTGAGAGGTGACTGGATGGAGGTCGACTACAGCATGCCCGACCGGGGTGTCCGCATCCTGATGAAGATCTCCCACCTCTATCTGAACGCGCTCCTACCTGTGGTCAGCCTCGTCCGGCGCCTGCCGGACCGCCTGCACCGGGTAGGTCGAAACCTGCAGAGTCTCCTGACCCGGCAGACCCGGGCTTCAGAAAGGTGGCCTGTATCCACCCGTCCCAAGGTCCGAGGAACGTCACCGATACCTGAAGTACCTCAACATGAAGGAGAGATGAAATGTTACGCATCGCCAGCCGCGCCATCCGTTTCGCCGGATTCCTGTTCACGCTGATGATGAGCATCGGAGGGAGCAGCCGGATCTTCACCAGTATGAACTGACCATCGAGGACCGATGAGAGGACAAAGGGCCCTCCATCTTCGGATGGACGGGCCCTTTTCTGCTGAATGATACCGTCAGGGTACTATATATGAGAGTGTGTGGCGCCATCTTCCAGTCCGAGCGATTTCTGACCTTCTCTTCCTGGCCCTCCTGCTGACAGGATGTGGGGACGGGTCGAGGACTCTCAAGGTGGGTTTCTCGGAGCTCGAACTCCCGACCTCTGTGCTGGCTGAGTCCCCGTTGGATGTCCCCCTGGTCACCGCTCAGGTCTTCGAGACCCTCCTGGATTTCGATGGTGCCGGCAACATCGCTCCCGGCCTGGCCGAGTCATGGGAGTGGGACGGGGGAAACACCTGTCTGACCCTCCATTTGAGGGATGCCGTCCGATTCCATGACGGCAGTCCCCTGATCGCAGAGACCGTAGTGTCCTGTCTCATGTCGTCCCTCGGCGATTCACTGGGTGGGGACGGACTCGTCCACCGGCTGCTGGGGCGACCGAAGGCCATCGCCGCTCCCGATGACAGTACGGTGCAGTTTCTCCTCCCGGCTCCGCACCCCTCCCTGCTCAGGAGTCTGGCATCGATCTCGGTGTTTCCCATCTGGAAAAGGCCTGGAAACGGTGAAGTGGTCGGGACGGGACCCTTCCGGATCGAAAGGGTCGATCCGGTGCGGGGCCTGGTCCAGCTGGCGAGGAACGACGACTACTGGAATGGACCGGTGTGGCCTGCCCGTGTCCGGCTCCTCGCGTTCCGTGACCCTGAGAGTGCGCTCGATGCCGTCGAACGGGGTGACCTCGACATCCTGCTCTCTGTCTCGGTCGGGGATCTGAACCGGATCCAACGCTCCACGGGGATGTCACTGGTGACGGGTGGACTGGCCACGTATATCACCATCGGGCTGAACAACCGCCGACCGCCGTTCACGGACCCGGGCGTCCGGGCGGCCCTGCGGGAAGCAGTCGATTGGCCGTCGCTGGCTCGTCGGCTCTACCCGTCCTCGGCCGCCGAGACCACGGATCGGTTCACCGGCAGTATACTGCTGCCTCGATTGCCGGAGACCGCCGTCACCGGGTTCCGGAGCGACCCCGTACGGGCGCGCAGGATCCTGGCGTCCCTGCCGGAGGAGCAGCGCCGGATCCGCATGGTATTCGCTCCCTCCTTCAGCGCCGACCGGCGACACTGGGTCCTCAACGTCCTGGGGCCTGCCCTGGGAGAAGTGGGTCTGGTGCTCGAGCCCGACTTCACGGCCGGCATGCAGGATGCCGTAGACAAGATCAGCACCGGGGAGTGGGAGATCTCGTTCGACGGCCTGCGTACGGAGACCGGCGATCTGTTCGAGTTCCTCTACACGCTCTATGCCGAGCCCGCGGCGGATGGGGGGAACGGGATATTCTTCATGGAGGGGGGCGAAGTGGCCCGATTGCTCGAGCGAGCGGCCGTCACGATCGACAGCGAGGTGGCTGTCGCCGCCTATCGGGAGGTCGTCACCGAGATCGCCCATC
>CAYUVJ010000454.1:0-2304 GCA_964447955.1 uncultured Gemmatimonadota bacterium | reverse complement strand
GTCTTGGGCTCGCTGCAGCCAGTGGTAACCGGCGTCGTCCACGACCACCCCCGACCAGAAAGGGTAGATGTCGGCGATGTCGAAGTGCTTCAGGCGGGCTTCGTACATCGGCCGCATGTCCTCCCGTTCCAGGTTCTCCAGGGGGTACTCGTAACTGCGTCGGGCTCCGGCCTTGACCTCCTCCGGGACCGGTTCGGGTGCCCAGTCCAGGCGGTGGATCCGGGCCAGGACACCGTCCAGGCCGTACCAGCGCAGCTCGGGCACCGAATTGTCCCAGGCCAGGATCCCCTCCCCTCCCGGGTAGTAGTCGACCGCACTCCGGGGTGCGTACATCTGCCGGGCGGTGAAGCCCATGTTGCCCGTGGTGATCATCCGCCCCATGTCCGTCCAGGGGGTGGAGACCTGGGCCAGAGTGTCCCCTTCCGGGGTGACGACCAGACAGTGGGTGCGCTGCATGACCGGTTCGTTGGGCTGCATGTCCATGTCCGAGACGGTCAGGATCCGGCGACCGTCCGGCAGGGGATGGATCCGGACCGAGCCCGATGCGCCCACCGGTGCGGTGATATGTTGCAGGAAGGTGCCGTCGGTGCGGAAGCGGCCGGCCCGGCGGTTCTGCATGTCGTAAGTCAGCACCAGCCCGTCGCGGACCTCCAGGAGCTGGGGATACTGGAACTCGCCGGGGCCCTGCCCTTTCCGACCGAACGAGGTCAGGTACCTCCCCTCTCCGTCGAAGACCGCGATCCGGCCGTTGCCGGCATCGCTCACGTAGATCCTTCCGTCGTCCCCCATCAGGAACCCGTACGCCCGGAACAGCAGGGTCTCCTCCCGGGACTCGTCCTGCTCCAGCCGGCAGACCTCGACATAGTCGAAGATCTCCCCTTCGTACTTCGGCCCTCCCGCGCTGACCGAGACCGCGACCCCCTCCTCCTCAGTCCGGGTGAAGTAGTGCGGCCCGGGACCGTTCCCGGGGCTGGAACAGGCGGCGATCAGGAGGACGGCGAGGGTCGGGGCACAGGAGCAGGGCGATGAGGACCGACGGCGCATGGAACACCTCCAGGTGAGGGTCCGGGCGGCTTCGATCAGGGGACTGAAGAGAGGACGGCCACCGGAGGGAGAAGTTTATCCCAGACGAGTTCTCGGAGGTGGGCGGTCCGCCATCACCGGTTATCTTGGAGCCCCGGGAGGTGGATATGGAGACGTTCTCGATCGGACCGCTGGTGGTGGATGCAGGCCGGTTCTTCGCCTTCGCGGCCTTCGCGCTCCTGGTCCTGGGCGCCCGGCTGGCCGAGCGGCGGCTGGGGCCCGGCCTGGGGGACTGGGCCTGGGCGGTCGGGCTGGCCGCCCTGATCGGCGCCCGCCTGGCCCATGTGCTGCGCCACCTCGGCAGTTATCTGCCCGAACCCCTGAGCATCCTCTACGTGTGGCAGGGTGGGTTCGACGCCTGGGGGGCAGGGGCGGCCGCCCTGCTGGTCACCTTCTGGCGGCTGCGGGGGGAACGTCGACGACTCCGTGCCGGGCTCAGCCTGCTGGCCGGGACCGCCGTGCTTCTAGCTGGTTTGAACGCCTTGCCGCTCGGTCCCGACCTCACCGGGCGGCGCCTGCCCACGCTGAGCCTGGAGCAGCTTCGGCCGAACGGCACCCTCACGGCCGTCGACCTCGCCGCCTTCTCCGGGCGCCCGCTCCTGCTCAACCTCTGGGCGACCTGGTGCCCTCCCTGCCACCGCGAGCTCCCCCTGCTGGCCGAATACGCCCGCAGCGACACCACCGTGACCTACCTGCTGGTCGACCAGGGGGAGACGGCCGAACGTGTCGGTGCGTATCTGAGCGGGCGCAACCTGGCTTTCCCTCATCTGCTGCTCGACCCCGAGGGGCGCCTCTCCCGGCATTTCGAGGCCCCGGGACTGCCCACTACCCTGGTCTTCGACGCCTCGGGGGAACTGGTCGCCGCCCGGCTGGGTGAGGTCTCACGGGCCTGGCTGGACCGCGCTCTGCGTCAGGTTCAGCCCCGCTCGTAGGCGGCGAACGGAAGCAGGCGCCAGGCGGCGCCGTAGATCTCCCGGTCCTGGACCGCGCAGCCGGTCGGTTGGTGGGCGTTCATGAGGTCACTGCAGCGGGAACAGGTCACGCAGACCTTCTTGGGGGAGACCCGTCCCGTGCTCATCACCTCTCGGGGCAGGTCGGGACAGGCGAGGGCCGCCCGGCCCAGACCGATCAGGGCAGCCTCCCCCCGCCCCACCACGGCGGCCCCCACATGGGGGAGCCACTGCCGAAGCCAGGAGAATCCCGTGGCCACCACCGGCAGGT
>CAYUVJ010000453.1:0-2308 GCA_964447955.1 uncultured Gemmatimonadota bacterium | reverse complement strand
CCCGAGTTCCTCAAGGAAGGGGATGCCGTCGAGGACTTCATGAAGCCCGACCGGGTCATCATCGGAGCCGATTCCGACCTGGCCCGGGAACGGCTCGGCGAACTGTACGCTCCCTTCGTGCGCACCGGCAAGCCCATCCTGTTCATGGACATCCCCTCGGCGGAGATCACCAAGTACGCGGCGAACACCATGCTGGCGGTACGCATCTCCTTCATGAACCAGATCGCCGCCCTGTGCGAGGCGGCCGGGGCGGACGTGGACATGGTGCGCCGGGGGATCGGGGCCGACCCGCGTATCGGTCCCGCCTTCCTCTTCCCGGGAGCCGGTTATGGTGGTTCCTGCTTCCCCAAGGACGTGCGGGCGCTCGTGCGTACCGGGAAGGACTTCGGACTCGACCTGAGCCTGCCCCGCATTGCCCAAGAGTGGAATGACCGGCAGAAGGAAGTGGTCTTCGGCAAACTGGTCGGTGAACTCGGCGAGGACCTCTCCGGCCGGCGGATCGCCGTCTGGGGACTCGCCTTCAAACCCGAGACGGACGACCTTCGGGAAGCTGTCAGCCTCACTGTTATTGAGCGTCTGCTGGAACACGGGTCAGAGGTGGTCGCCCATGATCCTCAGGCGATGGAAGCGGCCCGCCGCTGGTTCCCCGAAGGTGTCGCCTTCGCCCCGAACGAGTATGAGGCCTGCGAGGGAGCCGATGCCCTGCTCATCCTGACCGAGTGGCTGCAGTACCGGCGCCCCGACCTGAAACGGATCAAGGATCTTCTCAAGCAGCCGCTCATCATCGACGGACGTAATCTCTTCGAGCCGGCGCACATGGCGAAATTCGGATTCACTTACCTGAGCATCGGCCGCCCGGACGTGCGATGAGAGTGCTCATCACAGGGGTGGCCGGATTCCTGGGCTCCCATCTCGCCGACCGTTTCCTCGCAGAGGGACATGAGGTGGTAGGTCTGGATAACTTCCTGACGGGCAGTCCCGAGAACATCGCCCACCTGATGGGGAATCGCCGCTTCCATTTCATCCAGCACGATGTGACCGAGTTCATATCCGTGGACGATGACCTGGACGGCGTGCTCCATTTCGCTTCCCCGGCCAGCCCGGTCGACTACCTGCGGCTCCCCATCCAGACCCTCAAGGTGGGTTCTCTGGGCACGCACAAGGCGCTGGGCCTGGCCCTGGCCAAGGGGGCTCGTTTCATGCTGGCCTCGACCTCGGAAGTCTACGGCGATCCCCAGGTCCACCCCCAGCCCGAGTCGTACTGGGGACATGTCAACCCGATCGGTCCCCGGGGGGTTTACGACGAGGCCAAACGCTTCGCCGAGGCGATGACCACGGCCTACCACCGCTACCATGGGCTGGAAGTACGGATCGCCCGCATTTTCAACACCTACGGGCCGCGCATGCGTCTCGACGACGGGCGGGTGGTCTCCAACTTCCTGGTCCAGGCGCTCAAGGGAGAACCCCTTACCGTCTACGGGGACGGGGAACAGACCCGCTCTTTCTGCTTCGTGGAGGACATGGTGGAGGGACTCTTCCGTCTCTTCCTCTCCGGGGAGAATGAGCCGGTCAACCTGGGCAACCCGGGCGAGTTCACCATCAACGAATTATCCCGCTTGGTCCAGAACATCACGGGTCAGACCCTGATGGTGGAACACCGGGAACTGCCCGAAGACGACCCGCAGGTGCGCCAGCCCGACATCGCCCGGGCCCGTGAGGTCCTGGGCTGGGATCCGGAGATCGGGCTCGAGGAGGGCCTGCGCCGCAGTCTCCCCTTCTTCCGGGAGCGGCTGGATCTGACGACGTAAAGGCACTCGGGCGAAGGGATCAGTAAATCCCTTGTACGGATGCGGCGGACCCGATTGAATGGGGTAACCGCCTGCGATTACCCGCGGCAGAGGACGAAGACCCGTGAATGGAACCGGCGAGCAAAGCACCCCCACACCGGCCCCACCGACAACAGCCAGTATGTACCCGCCGGCCGGCGATGAGATCTCCCTTATCGAACTGGTCAATGTTGTTCTGAAGCACCGGCGGATGGTCGTGGTGGTCCCGCTGGTGGTGTTCGTGCTGGTGGTGGCCTACACGTTTCTCCTGCCCCGGACTTATACCGCCTCGGCCGCCTTCGTCCCCCAGACGAGTTCCGGGCAGCGGTCACTGACTTCCAGCCTGGCAGCCCAGTTCGGAGTGGCCCTGCCGGCCGGAGAAGCGGGCCAGACTCCCGCTTTCTATGCCGATCTCATCACCTCCCGGCAGGTGGTCCCATTCCTGGTCGATTCCACCTATACCTTCCGGGGAAAGGACGGTC
>CAYUVJ010000452.1:0-2309 GCA_964447955.1 uncultured Gemmatimonadota bacterium | reverse complement strand
CAGGGCCTTCATCTCAATCGAGCCGGGGACGGAAGCGGATGATGCTGGCCAGCGTGAACAGGACCGCGAACGCGAGCAGGTAGATCCCCTGGGACCAGAGCACCCCGGCGCCCAGTCCCTTGAGCAGCACCCCGCGTACGATCGGGATGTAGTAACGGGCGGGCACCACGTGGCTAACCACCTGCAGGAAGGGGGGCATGCTCCGCAACGGGAAGATGAAGTTGGAGAGCATGAAGGAGGGGAGCACGGTCACCAGCATGGCCACCAGCATGGCCAGCTGCTGCTGGTGGACCAGGGTGGAGATGAGCAGGCCGATGGTCAGGGCGGCCAGCACGTAGAGGGTGGTGAACCCGAACAGCACCCACAGGCTGCCGCGTACCGGGACACCGAAGATCAGCGCCCCGAAGATCAGGATGAAGGCGCCGTCGGCCAGTCCGAGCACACCGTAGGGGAGCACCTTGCCGACCATGAGTTCCCCCGAACGGACCGGACTGACCAGGAGCTGCTCCAGCGTGCCGCTCTCCTTCTCCCGCACCACCGTGACGCTGGTGAGCATGGCCGCGGCCATCATCATGATGACCGCGATGAGCCCGGGGACGATGAAGTGGCTGCTCTTGAGTTCCGGGTTGTACCAGTACCGGGGCTCGAGTTCGACGGGGAGTTCCCGCCCCAACCGGTCCAGCAGGATCCCGCGGATACGCCGGGCCAGGATCCCCTGGGCGTAGCCGAGGGCGACCGAGGCCGTATTGCCGTTGGAGCCGTCCACCAGGAGCTGGACCGGCAGCGGGTCGGACGTGGTCTCCCGCTCTCCGTAGCCCCGGGGGACCACCAGGGTGAGGACCGTCTCCCGGCGTCTCATCCCGGCTTCGGCTGCCGCCCCGTCCGGGTAGCGGGCGGCCAGCAGGAACTGGCCCGATTCCAGGAAGGCCTCCTCGAGCAGTTGGGACTCGGGGGAGGCGTCCTGATCGACGATGCCCAGCGGGATGTCCTTGATATCCAGGTAGATGGCGTAGCCGAAGAGGAATGACAAGAACACCGGCAAGACGAGCACGATGGCCAGACTGCGCGGATCCCGCAGGATGTGGCGGAACTCCTTGCCCATGACCGCTCCGATCCGCCCGAACATCAGGCGCCCTCCCCGACCAGGGCGAGGAAGACCGCCTGCATCGAATCCACACCATGCTGCGCCCGCAGTTCGGCGGGGGGGCCGACCGCCGCGATCCGGCCCTCCCGCATGACGGCCACCCGGTGACAGTATTCGGCCTCGTCCATGTAGTGGGTGGTCACCAGCACCGTGGTCCCCTCCTCGGCCAGGTTCCCGATGACCCTCCAGAAGGTCCTCCGGGCGAGGGGGTCGACCGAGGCGGTGGCTTCATCCAGGAAGAGCAGCGGGGGGCGGTGGACCAGGGCGCAGGCCAGGGCCAGCCGCTGACGGTGTCCGGCCGGGAGCGAAGCGGTCAGTCGTCCGGTCAGATCCTCCAGCTGGAAGAGGGCCAGCAGTTCCTCGCGTCGGGCCGCCAGGGCCCGGCCGGGCAGGCCGTAGACCCCGCCAAAGAAGGTCAGGTTCTCGGCCACGGTGAGGTCCTCGTAGAGGGAGAACTTCTGGGACATGTAACCCAGTCGCGGCTTGACCCGTTCCGGCTGGAGGTGGACCGGCACCCCGACCACCCACCCTTCCCCGGAGGTGGGCCGCAGCAGACCCGTCAGCATCCGGATGGTGGTGGTCTTTCCGGCCCCATTGGCTCCCAGCAGTCCGAACACCTCTCCCCGCCGGACCTCGAAGGAGACCTGGTCCACGGCGGTGAAGCGCCCGAAGCGACGCGTCAACCCGACGGCGCGGATAGCGGTCTCCGGGGGCGGGGTCACGGGGCGACCTCGGTACCCGACAGGGCGATGAATACATCCTCCAGGGAAGGGGTCACGGCCCGTACCTCGGTGACCTCCAGACCGGCCCTCTCGAGAGCGGCCCGGACCTCATCGGGGGCGGGGGCCATGTCGGTGAGCGTCACGTGGAGCCGGGTGCCGAACGGGACCACATCCCGCACCCAGGGTCGGTCCTCCAGCTCCCGGGCGGCCCGGTTCCGGGCCGGAGTGTCCACCTCTATGACCCGCAGCGCCGACCGGCGGCGCAGTTCGGCCGGGGACCCCCGGTCGAGGACCCGCCCGGAGCGCAGGAAGACCACCCGGTCACAGCGGTCGGCCTCGTCCATGTAGGGGGTGCTGACCAGCAGGGCGGTCCCCTCCTCCCGCAGGCTCCCCAATATCCGCCAGAATTCGGCCCGCGAGACCGGGTCGACCCCGGTGGTCGG
>CAYUVJ010000451.1:0-2312 GCA_964447955.1 uncultured Gemmatimonadota bacterium | reverse complement strand
CGGTCCTGGCCCGTCTGGAGGCGTTCCAGGACTGGAAATTCGGCCTCATGATGCACTGGGGTCCCTATAGCCAGTGGGGCGTGGTGGAATCCTGGAGCATCTGTTCCGAGGACCAGCCCTGGATCCGGCGCCATATCCGCGACTACGAGGAGTACAAACGGCGGTACGAAGCCTTGCCGGAGACCTTCGACCCCGTCCGGTTCGACTCGGCCTCCTGGGCTCGGGTAGCGCGGGAAGCCGGGATGCGGTATGTGGTGTTCACGACCAAGCACCATGACGGCTTCAGCATGTGGGACACCCGGGAGACCGAATACCGGATAACCTCGCCCGGATGCGCTTTTGGTGACGATCCCCGAGCGGACGTCACCCGGTGGATCTTCGAGGCCTTCCGGGCGGAGGGGTTCGGGATCGGCGCCTATTTCTCCAAGGCCGACTGGCACCATGAGGACTACTGGGCACCCGAGTGGGCGACCCCTGACCGCAACGTGAACTACCGCATCGACCGTTACCCTGAACGGTGGGAGCGCTTCAAGGATTTCACCCATCGTCAGATCCGGGAACTCATGTCCGGATACGGTCCGATCGACATCCTCTGGCTCGACGGCGGCTGGGTCCGACCGATCGAGACCCTGACCGAGGAGAGCCGGGACTGGGCCGGGCCGGTACCGCAGGATCAGGACATCGACATGCCCAGGCTGGCGGCTGAAGTGCGTAAACTCCAGCCCGGACTCATCATCGTCGACCGGACCGTCCACGGTCGGTATGAGAATTACCGGACCCCCGAACAACAGGTCCCGGACGTCCCGCCTGACTATGTCTGGGAGACCTGCATGACCATGGGGGACCAATGGTCGTACCGGCCGGACGACCGCTACAAGAGCGTCCACACCCTGGTCCGATTGCTGGTCGAGATCGTCTCCAAGGGCGGGAACTTCCTGCTCAACATCGGTCCCGCTCCCGACGGGACCCTGCCCCCCGAAGCCCTCGACCGACTCGCCGGACTCTCGGCATGGATGACGGTGAACGCCCCGGCGATCCACCGCACCCGGGCTCTACCTCCCTTTGGTGAGGGAGATGTCCGGTACACCCTCTCTCCGGACGGGTTGGTCAATGCGATCGTATTGGCCTCGGCTGAGGGGGGGAGACTGCCGGAACAGGTGGTCCTGAAGGCCTTCTCCCCCCGGGCGATGAGCGAGGTGACCCTGCTGGGGTACGGACGGCCGCTGGACTGGTCTGCGACCCCCGGCGGGACGGTGTTCCGGATCCCCGAGGAAGTGCGCAACCAGCCGCCGTCCGAGCATGCCTGGACCTTGCGCTTCCGGGTCCGGTGATGGGATTGGAGATGTTCCTGCCCCCGGTCCTATAAGAGACCGGAGTCGAGTCGGTGCCGGCATCGGACCGGGGACCGGTGAATAGGTCTTTCGCACCCGTTGTATGCCGGAGTAGAGTCGGACACTACCTCTTTCCCCGGCACCGCCTCACAGGAGGAACACATCATGCACACCGGGACCGCCACCGACCGGAGCGTGGTCGAGCGAAACCTCCGGATCCTGACCCTCGCTCTCATCCTGTTGCCCCTCCTGCAGGCGACACCGGCTGAGGCGCAGCGGCAGCGGGTGAACCAGGCCAATTACGCCCTGGCCGAACGGTTCTCCCCGCCCAACATGCGGACCATGGTGTTCAGTACCTCGGTCCGCTCCAACTGGCTGGAGCACAGCGATCGTTTCTGGTACGCATGGGAAACCCAGGCTGGACGGGTCTTCTACCTCGTCGACCCGGCCCGGAAGACGAAGACCCCGGTCTTCGACCCAGTCTGGATGGCGGCCGAACTCAGCCACCAGACCCGTGACCCCTACGACGCCGCCCACCTGCCCATCCGGTCGATCGAGTTCGTCAAGGAGGACCGGGCCATACAGTTCTCGGTCCAGACCACCAAGCCGGCTGAACCGGACACCGCCCAGAAGGGAAAGGTGATCCGGCCCAAGCAGGTCGACTTACGGTTCGAGTACGATCTGGCCGCTCGCCGGCTGACCCTGCTGGAGGACTGGGAGGAGGAACCGAACGCCCCGCGCTGGGCCTCGATCGCCCCCGACTCCTCGGTGGTCGTCTTCGCCCGCGAGCACAACCTCTTCCTGATGTCCTGGGCGGATTTCGTGAAGATCCGTGACAAGGAGGACACCACAGATGTGGTCGAACACCAGTTGACCGAGGACGGAGAGGAGGACTACAGCTTCGCCTCGGGCAGCGGACGCAGCAACACCCAACAGGAGGAGCGGCGGCAGGAAGGGGAACGGCAGTCTGCGGGAAGACTG
>CAYUVJ010000450.1:0-2314 GCA_964447955.1 uncultured Gemmatimonadota bacterium | reverse complement strand
AGGCGGGTCCCCACGTAGCCGCCGCTGCGCAGGTTGACCTCGAAGAGCTTGGTCAGGTTCCCGCCTCCCATGACCGCGACCACCGCCGCCGGCCGGTGGTCCAGAGCCCCGGCGTCCACCACGTAGAAGGCGCCGAGCGAGCCCCCCAGCAGGACGATCCGTGAGGGGTCCACCTCGGGCCGGGTGAGCAGGAAATCGACCGCCAGCCGGACCGCTTCCACCCCGTCGAAGAGGGCCTCGCGGACCCGCGGGATCCAGGGGAGCATCTCCAGCCCGCGGAAGGAGCGGGGCCCGTCGTAGGGGTAGTCGAGGGTGATGAAGACCCCGAGCCGGGCGGTCTCAGGCCGGGCGCTGATCAGGCGCATGACCTCGCGGCCGGTCCGGATGCCGCCCAGCAAGACCACCGCGAACGAGGGCCCCTCGGCCGCCACCGGGCGCGACCAGTAGGCGTCGAAGGCGACGCCGGGGCGGCCGCGGTCCGGGCCCCGGTAGCCGGTGACGCGCAGGGGCTGGACCAGGGCCGCGCCGCGGTCCTCGGCCTCCTCGAAGGTGACCTCGAAACGCTCCGACCGGCGCGCGGTGAAGAAACGCACCGGGTCCCGCAGGGCGGGGGCTACGACCAGTAAGAGGAAGGCGACGAGGGAGAGGGAGAGGAGGGCGACCAGGACCCGGAGGAGGATGCGGCGCACCGGACGGGGAGGTGGATGTCCGGTGCGCTCGCCAGGTTCCTCCATAGCGGCTCCGCCTCTAGGTCGGCGTATCGTTCGAGACCGCTCCTTCGACCGTGAAGGCCGGCGGCTCGGGGATCTCGGGGCGCCGCCCGCTGCGCTTCTCGGAGGGCAGCAGGCCGGTCGCCTTCTGGAATCGCTTCTTGTTCAGCCGCAGGTAGTCGAAGACCAGTTCCCGTTTCATCAGCTGGATGGCCCGGGCCGGGTCGACCCCCTTGGGGCAGACTGCGGAGCACTCCCCCGCGTAGTGGCACGACCACGGTCCGATATCCGAGGAGAGCATCTTCTTGCGCTCCTTGAAGGCCCCGTCACGGGTGTCGATGAGGTAGCGGTAGCCCTGGGCCAGCGGCTGGGGCCCGGGGTAGTTCGGGTCGGTGGCCACGACCGGACAGGCCGCCATGCAGGCGCCGCACTTGATGCAGTAGGAGAACTGCAGGTACTGGTCGAGTTCCTTGTGCGACTGCCAGTACTGGTCGGTCGGCGACGCCATCTCTTCCTTGTCTTCGCGCACGATCCAGGGCATCTGCTTGCGGTGGCTCTCCAGCATCGGCATCAGGTCCGGGACCAGGTCGCGGATGATGTCGAAGTTGGGGAGCGGGGCGAGCATCAGCAGCTTGTCGGTCACGTCGAAGATCTGGGTGTTGCAGGAGAGCATCGGTTTGCCGTTGATCATCATGGCGCAGGAGCCGCACACTCCCATCCGGCAGGAGGAACGCCACGACAGAGTGCCGTCGAGATTCTCCTTGATCCACCACAGCCCATCGAGCACCACCATCCCCTCGACCACGGGGACGGTGAAGTCCTCGTAGTAGGGCTCTGGGTCCTTCCCGGGTTCGAACCGACGCACGCGGAAGATGATGTCGGTGGTCATTTTCTCCGTCTGGCTCATCCCGTGCCTCCTACTGCATGAGCGCCAGGGCGGTCGATCTGGCTGCGATCGCGGCCCAGGAGCCGAAGATGAAGAGTCCGATGCCCAGGATCAGGAAAACGGTGGTGATCAGGGTGCGGACCCCCGGCGAGGGGTTCAGTTCGAACAGGATGGTCCGGGTGCCGTAGAGCCCGTGGAAGAGCCCGGCGGCCAGCACCAGGATGTAGACGACCGCGAAGGAGAGCTGCTGGGCGCGGAAGACCACGTTCTCCCATGCGATCGGGTCGTCACCGGCGGGGTTGTAGCCCACCAGGTTCAGGATGTCGTTCAGGTGCATGATGGCCATGTGCAGGCCCACGAGCACCAGCAGGACCACGCCGGCGATGACATGCCAGCTCCACAACTTGGTCTGTCGCATGCTCACGATGCACCTCCTAGTGGGCGAAGACGTCCAGGCCGCCCATGACGATGAGGACGGCGGCCAGGATCATCATGACGATCATGAAGGGGCGCTGGACGTTCAGCGAGGACCTGTAGGGGTAGATCGGCTCCTCGGCCTTGCCGGTCAGCCACCCCAGCTCGATGAGCAGCAGGCGGATACCGTTGGCCGAGTGGAAGGCGAAGCCGATCACGATCAGGAACTCGCCGATCGTGAAGATGCCGCCGGTGACCGCACCCATGGCACGCTCCCACCAGTCGACACTGAGTGCCCGGCTCG
>CAYUVJ010000449.1:330-2335 GCA_964447955.1 uncultured Gemmatimonadota bacterium | reverse complement strand
GACCCGGGCCCGTTCGAAGGCTCCCTGGACACCGACCCATTCCCGCTCGGGACGTCCTGTCCGCAGGGATTCCACCTCGGCCCAGTTCAGGCGGGCTGCCTCGAAACCCACCCGGACCGCATCCTCCAGGGGCCCTTCCAGCAGGACCGGCAGCGGTTGGCGCTCGATATGTATCTCAACCCCACTGGTCTCTTCAGCACTCTGGGTGGCATACCGACCGTCGGTTACCAGCAGAGCCCGCTCCGGGAAGAGCAGGAGCAGACCGCTGGTGCCGGAGAACCCGCACAGCCAGCGCAGATGAATCGGAGTGGTGACCAGCAGGACATCGAGCCCATCCAGCGCAGGGTCCGCCCAGAGGGAACGGCGGCGGCGCAGATAGCGCTCAAGGGGTTCGGCAGCGGTCATGCGACCGTCTCCGGCGAGGCCCAAGCCGCTACTCGGTGCGGCGCAGCGACTCCAGTTTCTCCTTGAAACCGGCCCGCTCGGGGTCCCAGAGGAGCAGGGCTTCCAAGATCCGGGTCGCCTCATCCTTCTTGCCCTGGGCGGCCAGGATGTCGGCCTTGATCGCCTGACGGATCGCGTCGTCCGGGGTGGATATGCCTCCCGCACCGGCCGTCGCGGCGACCTGTTCGGTGGGTGCCGGTTCCCCTTCGGCCTTCTCCTGAGGAGGTTCGGGGGTTTCTTCCAGAGCGCCGACCTCGGTGGTCTCGAGGTCTTCGATGGTTTCCAGGCTCTCCAGGGAGTCGAGACTGTCCTCGAGGATCGGGGTCTCCTGGACCTCGGTGGATGGCTCGGCGGGTGTCTCCCCGCCCAGTTCGGCTTCCAGTGCCTTCAGGGCGTCCTCGGGTGAGCCGACCTCCTCGTCCACCTCGTCCAGGATCGGCACGGCCTCTTCCGGACCGGTCTCCTCCTCCCCGGCAGGCTCGCCGAGTCCACCGACCGACCACTCCTCGGCTGCCACGACCCCGGTCGGTTCCAGTCCGTCCAGCGTCTGCTCCAGTTCAGAAAGTACGTCGGCCGGCGTCTCTTCGGTCTCGGCCTCCGTTTCCTCGGGACCGGCCGGTTCCTCCTCGACGGAGTCTGCGGCCGATGTCTCCTGCTGAGCGGCGACCTCTTCATAGTCGGCCATGCCGCCCGGGGTGGACACCTCCAGTCCTTCCAGCGGTGCCACCTCGATCTCCCCCTCACCGGTCGATACGCCTTCCAACTCGACGGGCTCCACTTCGAGTCCGGACCCCGTCACCTCATCGGTCTCGATCTCTAACGCACCGGCATCGACCTCCTGGTCGCCGGTCCCGGCCTCAGCCATGTCTCCGGGTTCGGTCTCCGGAGTCACGGCGGGAGTCTCCTCCCCGGAGCCTTCCAGCTGTTCGGCCTGTTCCAGGATCTTCTTCCAGAGGTCTTCTTTGTTCTCCCCGGCGGGCTCCCCTTCCGTGGTCTCCAGCCCTTCGGTCCCTGCTGCAGCGGGCTCCTCGTCACCCGCGCCGACCGCCGGGGACTCCCCAGCCTGATCGGCTTGTTCCAGTATCTTCTTCCAGATGGCGGCTTTCTCTTCTTCGGACATCCCCGAAGTGTCCGGAGCTCCTGGCTCCACTTCGAGGGCTTCGTCCATCACCTGAGCCTCCGGTTCGACCGGGATCTCCGGTTCTGTGGTTCCAGGTTCTTCAACGGCCGGTTCGACCGGGATCTCCGGTTCTGTGGTTCCAGGTTCTTCAACGGCTGCTTCGACCGGTTCCTCTGCGGTGGCGGTGCCCTCCAAACCGCCGGAGGCCCCTTCGAGCAACGCTTCCAGTTCGGCCAGGGCGTCCTCGGAAGACTGCTCGGTCTTACCGGCTTCCTCGGGCTCGGGGGTGCCTCCAGGCTCGCGCGTGGGTTCGTCGGTCATCTCGAGTGCCTCCTCGGCCGAGGTCAGGGGTCGCGGATCGAGGTCCCGTCCCAGCGCCCGGCAGCCCCTGGCCAGATCGCCCAGACCCAGTCGCTCGTAGCAGACCGCCAGAGCTTCCAG
>CAYUVJ010000449.1:0-320 GCA_964447955.1 uncultured Gemmatimonadota bacterium | reverse complement strand
CTTCCAGGGAAGCCGGGTAGGAGCCTTCCAGTTGCAGGGCGCGCTCGAGTTCGAGGCGAGCTTCCGGCCAGCGGGATTCGGCCAGGTAGCGCCGTCCCAGCAGGTAGTGCCCGGTAGCATACCAGGGATGGGTCACCACCCCGGCCTCGAGCAGATGGCGTGCTTCGTCACCCCGGCCCTCCCGTTCGAGCCGCTCGGCCTGCTGTCCAAAAACGAGGTCGACCTCCGGACGGGAGGGAGCCGGCCCCTCACGCTCGGGGGGCGAAGACGGGATGAGAGGATCCGGGATCACGGTACTGCACACACCTCCGATAAGTTCC
>CAYUVJ010000448.1:0-2337 GCA_964447955.1 uncultured Gemmatimonadota bacterium | reverse complement strand
TGTTGATGTGGAAGGTGTGGTTGTCGCCCTGAAAGGCCAGCACCAGTTCCCGGCCCCGGACCTTCAGCGGCCGTGCCTCGGCCAGGAAGGCCCCCAGACTGACCTTGCGGCGCCGGACCTCCTCCAGGAGTTCCTTCCAGTGACCGGTCACCAGGGCCAGGGTGGGCTCCTCGACCCCGGCCGCATCGGCCGGGTCCGGGACCTCGGCCATGTCGTCCTCGTAGAGGTCGGTCGGTGGCAGAGAGACCGACTCGACCGGCGCCGGTACCGGCGTCTTCACCGGGGTCTCGGGTACCTTCGTCGCCGGCGTCTCCTCCGGGATCTCCGGCTCTCCCGCCGTCTCCCGCACCACCTCGCGGGCGACCGTGGTGGGGCGCTGACCGGTATAACCGGCCGGTTCGCCCCGGCGCTCGGAGCGGGGACGGGACCGCGCGCCCCCCCGCTGTTCCGCCCGGGTCCCGTCGCCGGAAGATCCACTTGTCCCGCCGCTGCCGGAGGCCGAAGGGCCACCGCCGCGCCCTCCGCTCGTGCTCCGGCCCCCGCGGCCCTGGCCCGAGGCACCCCCGGCGGCCGGACCGGCCGGACCGGTGGAGGCACCGCCGGCCGCGGCCCCTCCCGCACCCAGGGCCCCGTCGATGCGGTCCAGCAAGGCCCGCAGATCGACCGCCCGGTCGAGATGGACCAGCTGCAGCAGGATGACCTCGAGGGAGATCCAGGGCTGGGGACTGCGGCGCAGGTCCTGGGCCGCCCGGCTGATCAGTTCGAACCGGCGCAGCCCGTCGGCCACCGACAACTCGGCCGCCTTCTGGATGTAACGCTCCCGCTCGGTGTCGGAGAGGGTCTCCAGGGCCTCGGCCCCGCCCACCCCGGCGGCGATGAGATGATGCAGGTGCTCGGCGTAGGAGAGCAGGAACTCGTGCGGGTCGTGTCCGGAGTCGGCCAGCCCGCCGGCGAACTTGAGGGTGCCGGCGGCATCCCCGGAGGTCGTCAGTGCAGTCAGCTGGAAGAGCCGTTCGGTGTCCACTACAGCCAGTACCTGCATGGCGTCGGCCAGCGAGATATCGTCCCCGGCGAAGGTGCGCACCTGGTCGAGCAGGCTCTCGGCGTCCCGGAGCGCCCCGTCGGCCTTGCGGGCGATCAGCTGCAGCGCCTCGCGCTCGGCCTTGATGTTCTCCTGCTCACAGATGCGGGCCAGGGTCTCGGTGATAGGTCCCACCCCGATGCGCCGGAAGTCGTAGCGCTGGACCCGGCTGAGGATGGTCGGCAGGACCTTGCCCGGCTCGGTGGTGGCGAAGACGAAGACCACGTGCGGCGGTGGTTCCTCGAGGGTCTTGAGGAGGGCATTGAAGGCGTCCTTGGTCAGCGAGTGGACCTCGTCGATGATGTAGACCTTGTAGCGCCCCTCGAACGAAGCGTAGCCGACTGTCTCCCGCAGGTCCCGGATCTGGTCGATGCCGCGGTTGCTCGCCCCGTCGATCTCCATCACGTCGACACTGTTCCCCCGGGCGATGGCCCGGCAGCTCTCGCACTCTCCGCACGGATCGGGGGTCATCGTCTCGCTGGAACGGCAGTTCAGGGCCTTGGCCAGCAGGCGGGCCGTGGTCGTCTTGCCGGTGCCGCGCGGCCCGGCGAAGAGGAAGGCGTGGGAGACCTGCTGGCTGCGCAGGGCGTTCTGGAGGGTACGGGTGACGTGTTCCTGCCCGATGACCGCATCGAAGACCTGCGGCCGGTACTTGCGTGCGGTGACCTCGTAGGACTGTTCGCTCATAGGCAGGAATCTACCTTGAATAAGAGGGGCCGTACACCCGCCTTCGTGGGCCGTCTCCCGATCCTCACCGCGGCAGCCGGCTCCAGCCAGGCGACCCCGCGGCACCCGGGCGATCCCACCTGCCGCTGCTCCCTTCCGGGTCTGACGGGGTTCAGTGGGCGCCCGCCGCGCGGGACCCGGCCTTCATCACCACTTACCGCGAGAGGGGCGGGTGCGAACACCCCCTCGGGCGGGGATCCGGTCCGGCTGTAGCGGGTTGCCGGTACAGGGAACCGCTAGCTCCCCACCTGGTACGGCCCCAAAGAAAAGGACAAATGGCGGAGAGGGTGGGATTGCTCGGTCCCGCACGCGGGACCTTCGCGATCCCAGCGACCCCTCTCCTGCACGGTCGGTCTACAACCGTGTGCTAATGGACCATGTAGTTCTGGCGGAGAGGGTGGGATTGCTCGGTCCCGCACGCGGGACCTTCGCGATCCCGGGTCCCCACTCCTTCCAGCTCGGTCTACAACCACGAGCTATCGGACAATGTATGTCTGGCGGAGAGGGTGGGATTCGAACCCACGGTGCGG
>CAYUVJ010000447.1:0-2365 GCA_964447955.1 uncultured Gemmatimonadota bacterium | reverse complement strand
TCAAGGACAGCGTCGCGAAAATCAAGGAACATCTGGACGCCTTCCGGGAACGCCAGAGGGAACTCCAGGAGGCCCAGATCCGCGAAAAGCAGATCGGCGCCGGTCTGGAGGGAGAGGAGGAACTCCTCGCCCTTGTAGCATCCGAGGACGAAGAAGGGCTTACTGCTCGGCTGGAGCAGGCCCGCCTGGGGGATACGGAACGGGGGGAGTTGACGAAGGAACTCACCGCGATCCAGACCCGGCTCCAGAGTGCGGGAACCGATCACCGGCTCGAAGAGGCCCTGGCCCGGAGGGAAGCGGCACGCGCCGCCCTCGAGGTGGCCCGGGAACGGGCCATGCAGGCCGCTGCCGGCCGCTTCCTGCTCGAGGAGGTGAAGGCGGGGCACCGCACCGAGCACGAGCCGGCGGTGCTCCAGGACGCCCGCGAGCGGTTCGAGCGCTTCACCCGCCACGGCTGGAGCCTGGAACTCGACGAGCGGGACGGATTCGCCGCCCGCGACCTAGAGCAGGGGGAGCGCCGGGGGCTGGGGGAACTCTCCTCGGCGACCCGCATGCAGCTTTTGCTGGCGGCCCGCATGGCCTGGACCCGCCACCTCGAGGAGGGGCGGGAGACACTCCCCTTCTTCCTGGACGAAGCGCTCACCACAAGCGACCCCGAGCGCTTCCACGAGGTCGCCTCCAGTGTGGTCTCCCTGGTCGAGGAGGAGGAGCGTCAGGTCTTCTATCTCTGCGCCCAGCCCACGGATGTCCAGCTCTGGGCCCGCACCCTGGGGAGGATCCCCCGGGTGATCGATCTGGGTGTGGTACGCTTCGGGCAGCCGTCCGGGAAGTCGGCCGAGGACTTCGAACTCCCCGAGCGGGCGCCCATCCCGGCCCCCGAGGACCTCAGCGCCGCCGAGTACGCCGCCGCGCTTGGCGTGGGCCCCATCGATCCCTGGGAGGATCCCGGCGGCGTGCACATCTTCCATATCCTGAGGGACGACCTCGACCGGCTCCACAGGCTCCTGGTGGAGTGGGGGGTCTCGGCCCTGGGGCCGCTGGAAGGGCTCCTCGCAGCGCCCACCGGGGTGCTCGCGATCACGGATGAAGCGCAGCGCCGGCGCCTGTCCGAGCGCTGCCGGGCCGCCCGCGCCTGGATCGAAGCGTGGCGGGAGGGGCGGGGGCGTCCGGTGGACCGGGGGATGCTCGAGGAATGCGAGGTGGTCACCGGCCGCTTCATCGAAGAGGTGGCCGCGCTGGCCGCCGAGGCACAGGGCGATCCGGAAGCACTCCTCGAACGCCTGGGCGCTATATCCGGCTGGGGGGCGAAGAAGACCGCCCGCCTGCGGGAGTGGTTGGAAGAGAGGGGCCATCTCGACCCACGCCCATCGCTCGATGCACCCGGCCGGGAATCGCGCGTCCTGAGCACCATCCGGGAAGGGACCGACCCGGCGGATATCCGCGAGACGCTCCGCTGGCTGGAGACGGGCCTGGGAACCGCGCCGGTCGATGGATGATATCTTCGACGGCTACGCTCCGCGTAACCTTCGCAACGCTCCGTAGGTCGGGAACATCCTGAGGGCGGCGCGTCCTTGCAGAATGTCAAAGTGCCCCGGTTATTGTGCGCAAGTAAAGATGTCTGGCCCTCTGGATTCGTTCTCATTCACAGAAACATATTATAGATTGACGGCCACGAATCTGCCGGAGGCCAGAGCCTTCTGCCCCTCCTGTCAGGCCCGGCGGGCAGAAGAATGGGCCCTCTGGCTCTGCGAGCACCGCCTGGAGGGGGTTCGGCACCATCACATCGTCTTCACGATCCCGAAGATGCTGCGGGCCTACTTCCGCTACGACAGATCGCTTCTCAACGACCTGAGCCGGGCCGCCCACCAGGCCGTGCTGACCTACTGTCAGGGCCTGCTGGATGAGGGGGTGCGTCCCGGGGTCATCATCGTCCGGCAGACCTTCGGGGAGGGTGCCCGGTTCCATCCACATCTGCACGCCCTTGTGACCGGTGGCGGGTGGGATGCCGGCGGTGTCTGGCGGCCGATCTTCGGTTGGGACCGGCCGGTGCTGCGGGAGCTGTTCACCGCCGAGGTGTTCCGGTTCCTGCGGGAGAAGGAACTGCTGAGCGCCGAACGGATGCAGCTGATCCGGTCGTGGCGGCACTCGGGATTCGGGGTGCATGTGGGTGAGGCGATCGGGCCCGGGGAGCGTCAGGCCCTCGAGCATGTGGCCCGGTACCTGCTGCGGGCTCCGATCAGTCTGGAGCGGCTGTGGTACAACCCCGAGGCCGGCACGGTCACGATCCGCCCTCTGGCCGGAGAGGGGGATAAACCGGTGGAACTGGGTGCTCAGGAGTTCATCGCGAGGCTCATCACGCACATTC
>CAYUVJ010000446.1:0-2366 GCA_964447955.1 uncultured Gemmatimonadota bacterium | reverse complement strand
CCCGTTCGAACTGCGCCGGCGAATGCTGCTCACTACGCCTTAACAGGAACTTCTCCCCGACCCATCCTCAGCGACTCATCGGACAAGCCCTTAAATCGGACTTCCTATCCCCAATTCCCGCGCAGGGGGCACTCCCGGGCTCCGACCGGTTGTGGGACAGCTTGACATCATGACATCATGGCATCATGATGTCTCTGTGTCTGATACAGCGAAACCGAAGCGGACCACTATCTACCTCGACGCCGAAACCCATCGGGCCCTCAAGCTGAAGGCTGTGGTGGCCGAGAAGAGCATGTCTTATCTGATCAACGAGGCGGTCCGGCGCGCCCTGGTCGAGGATGCCGAGGACCTGGCCGCCTTCGCGGAACGGGCCGAAGAGCCGGCCCTCGATTTCGAGGAGGTCGTCCGGGACCTGAGGCGGCGTGGCCGCATATAAGGTCCTGATCCTCCGTCCGGCCCTGTCCGAACTCGAGGCTGTCAACCGGAAGCAGGACCGCCGGCGGATCGTCCGGCGCGTCTCCACCCTGGCCGATGATCCTCGTCCCCGCGGCTGCGAGAAGCTGTCCAGCACCTTGAACCGCTACCGGATCCGGCAGGGGGACTTCCGCATCGTCTACGCGATCGACGACGTCCGGACCACGGTGACGGTCGTCCGGATCGGCCACCGCCGGGAGGTCTATCGCTGAGCCGGCCGGCGGCGGCTGATGCTCACCACGCCTTCATGATCTCGGCGAAGCAGGCCAGCCCGCTCGGGATGACCGCGCCGTAACCGCCACCAGGGAAGGTCCAGGCGCCGGCCAGGTAGAGCCCCGCGATCGGAGTGGTGCAGGGAAGACGGTTCGCGCCGGAGTTGTCCAGCGTCTGGTCCCACCCGTAGACGGCGCCCCGGTAGTTGCCCGTGTAGCGGAGGTTGGTCAGCGGGGTGGCTACCTCCCGGACCTCGACCGCCGCCGAGAGTCCGGGCAGCAGCGCTTCCTCCGCCCGCCGCACCAGCTCGTCGGCCATCCGTTCCTTCTCCCGCCGGTAAGCCTCCTTCTCTCCCCGGAGGTAGTCGGTCTCGAAGGGTGCCCAGAAGTCGTAGCTCTGACCGGCGGTGAGGGTGATGGTGTTCTTGCCCGGTGGGGAGTACCCCGAATAGAGGTTGTCGTAGAGGGTCACCCCGTAGCCGCAGGTCCGGGTGTCGGCCCGGGCCAGGTCCCGGAACTCCTGCTCGGGATCGTAGCCGTTCGCGATCGAGATCTCTGAGTCCGGGATGCCGAGCCGGCCGACCAGGTCGGTCTTGAGGCCGAGGAAGACCTGGAAGATGGAGAAACTCACTTCGTAGGTGTCCAGCTTGGCCAGGTATTCCTGCAGGAACTCCTGCTCCTGGGGCACCATCCGGTGGAAGGTGTCCCAGGCGTTGGCGTTGGACACGACCACCCGCCCGCGCAAGACGGTCCCGTCGCCGGTGCGGACACCGACGGCCGCATGCCCCTCGGTCACGATGCCCTCCACGCGAGTCCCGAGCAGCACCCGGCCACCGCGCGCTTCGATGAACCGCACCAGGGCATCGACCATCCCGCCCCAGGTCTTGTTCGACGAGCGGAAGAGATAGGGGAAGTCCTGGGGGAAGAGACCGCACAACAGGTCGATGAAGGCCGGGAGGTCCTTCTGGGGGATGCGGAAGTCGTGCTCGGGGAAGATCGCCCGGCCCAGGTTGGGGTGCGGGACGAACGTCACGTCCTCGATCTCGGGGAAGCCGGGGATGAGGTTGGCCAGGCCACCGCGCAGCTCAGCCCCCCCAGCCCCGCCCCGATGATGACCGCATCATAGGCATCCCCGCCCTGATCAGGGCCCGGTCCCCTCGGGAAGGCGTCCCAGTCCAGGGAGAACAGGGGGAGCCCGGCCAGTATCGTCCGGGTGAAATCGCGTCGCGGCCACAGGCGTTCGGTCATGGCGACCTCCCTGTCGTTGATAGGGGGAGGTACGGTGTCAGCGGCCCCCCGGTTGCTATGGAACCTCACCCAGGGCTTCCAGGTCGGCCCGGTCCTGCAGACGTCCCGACGCCCGTTTGTTGCGGATGAAAGCCTCCCGGCCGATCACCAGAACCGGTAGGCCACCGTATTCCTCCTCCTCCCGGCCCGGGGCCACCTCCTCCCACGTTACTCCGCTCAGGCCGGACATCAGATCCACCCGGACGGGAGGATAGCCGAGCTGCACGATTCGGTCGGGAGCGAGGAAGTCCTCCTCGGTCAGCTCCAGGTCTCCGAAGCCGAAGGAACGGATCGCCTGCAGGAGCCGACGGGCGTTCTCCAGATCAGGCTGGACGAGGATGTCGAGGTCGCCGGTCGCCCGCGGGTGACCGTGGTAGGCCAGGGCGTAGGCAC
>CAYUVJ010000445.1:0-2370 GCA_964447955.1 uncultured Gemmatimonadota bacterium | reverse complement strand
ACTCCGAATCGATTGCCCGACCCGGCGACGGACCCCCCGTTCCCCCTCCCGCCTGCCAGCCAACGAACATAAGACCACAAGGTGTGACCATGCGCGGTACGACCCACCTCCGATGGACCCGCTCTCTGGCCGCGGTACTGCTGCTCGTGCTGCCGACGACCGTGAACGCCCAGGCCCCGGCGAACCGGGCGAAGTTGGACGCGATGCTGCGGGCCACCCTCAACGGCCACCGGCTGGGACCGGTCCCAGCACCGGGACGGGCCGAGGTCTCGGCCCTCGACCTGGCCAAGGGTGTCCTGCCCTCACCGACCGGGGCAGACGGACCCTGGGTTCGGGTCCTGGTCAAAGGGGATCGGGCTGCTGAGGCCGTCCGGGCGGTGGGGGGTGCGGTCGGGGCCGTCCTGGGCCCGGTGGCGACCGCCCGGGTACCGTTGAGCGCGCTCGGTGCGCTGGCCGACCGGCCGGAGGTGGAGTTCATCGAGGCCTCGACCCCGCACAAACCGGCCCTGGATGAGGCGGTGGCCGGGGCCAACGCGGGCAACCTCTACGGGGGGTCCTACAACCTCTCCGGGGCCGGCGTGCTCGTGGGCATCTACGATTCCGGCATCGACTACACCCACGGCGACTTCATCACCAGCGGCGGGACCACCCGGATCGTCTCCCTGTGGGACCAGACGCTCGACGATGCCTCCCGCTACCCCAGTTCCTTCACCTACGGGAGCGAGTGGACCCAGACCGAACTGGACGACGAGATCGACGGCAGTCCCGCCTCCCTGGTCACCCAGACCGACAGCAACGGCCACGGCACGCATGTGGCCGGCATCGCGGCCGGCAACGGGCTGGCCGCCTCGAAGTATCCCGGACTGGCTCGGGGGGCCGACCTGGTCGTCATCAAAGGGGGCGACGGCTCCTTCTCCAGCGCCGACATCATCGACGGCCTCTACTACTTCTTCGCCCGGGCCGACGCCCTGGCCATGCCCGGGGTGATCAACCTGAGCCTGGGGGGCCACGGCGGCCCCCACGACGGCAAGTCCGCCTACGAGGCGGCCATCGACAATGCGGTGGGCACCGGCAAGGTCGTGGTGGTCTCGGCCGGCAACGAGGGGAACGACGACATCCACGACCGGCGCAGCCTGACCGCCGCCTCCCCCGGGAACATCGACTCCTTCCAGGTCACCGTGGAGAGCTACACCCCCAACACCGGAATCGGGAACGACTACTTCGACCTGAACATCTGGTACGAGGGGACCAGCAGCGTCGATGTCACCATGGTGGCCCCCGACGGGACCCGCTACGGACCGTACGTCTCCGGCGCCACCGGCGGAGGCGACTCCGTCCACGGCTACTTCTACGTCGACAACGCCCAGTTCGGGGTCGATGTGCGGAACAACGACAAGCACCTCTTCGTCGAGGTCTGGGACGGCACGGCCGGCCAGGAACCGGTCGCCGGCACCTGGTGGGTGGTCTTCGAGGAGACCAGCGGGAACGCCACCGCGGTGGACACCTGGGTCTCCGACTGGAGCATGCCGACCTGGGTGACCACAACCACACCCGACTACTCGGTCGGCCACCCCGGCACGGCCTTCAAGGCCCTGACGGTGGGGGCCTGGGTCACCAGGACGGGCTGGACCGCCACCGACAACATCTCCTACAACTACACCACCAGTAACCCGGTGGACGAGATTGCCGCCTTTTCCTCCTGGGGACCGACCCGGGACGGTCGCCTGAAGCCCGACATCGCCGCACCGGGACAGGGGATCTTCTCGGCCCTCTCCACCACTATGACCTATCCGGGTGACGCGTGGGTGGATGTTGCTGGGTATCACCGGCTCAGCCAGGGGACGAGCCAGGCGGCCCCGGTGGTCACCGGGGTGGTGGCCCTGATGCTGGAGGCCGATCCGACCCTGACCGCGGACGAGGTCATACAGCACCTGCACGACACCGCTTCCACCGACACCTACACCGGCAGCGTCCCCAGCAACGAGTGGGGCTATGGCAAACTCGACGCCCAGACGGCGGTGGACGCCGTGCTGGCCGCCACCTCTACCACGCCCACCATCACCCTCTACCAGCCGACCGGGATGCAGCAGGGGTCGGTGTCGGTCTCCTACCACATCGCTGACGCGGACATCAGTTCGGTCGATCTGACCGTGGAGTACTCGGACGACTACGGGGTGAGCTGGAATCCGGCCACCACCAGCGGACTGACGACCGGGATCACCAGTGCCAAGTACGACAGCTTTTTCGTCTGGCTCAGCGACAGTGATCTCTACCCCTTCGTCGCCAGCCAGGTCTGGCTGCGGGCCACGCCCGATGACGGAGCGACCGGCACGGCCGACACGACCCGCTTCGCCCTCGATAACCAGGCGC
>CAYUVJ010000444.1:0-2373 GCA_964447955.1 uncultured Gemmatimonadota bacterium | reverse complement strand
GACCGGCCAGGATTCCCAGCCAGCCATAGACGAACATCCGGGCGGTCAGCCGGTCGCCGTCCCCGCCGGCGCGCAGCATCTCCCCGGTCAGCACCCCCAGCAGGGCGGTGGCCACCGCCGGTATGGTGCTGAGCAGACCCTCCGGGTCCCAGCCGGCTCGCCACAGGTGCCCCTCCAGCAGCAGCCGGTCGAGGAAGGCGCCCAGGTTCCCCTCCGGCGTGAGATTACCGGCCCCGTAACCGGGGACCGGCACCAGCATGAGCAGGACCCAGTAGCCGACCAGCAGGCCGCCGATGGTCCAAGCCCGCTGGCGGGTGGTGGTACGCACGGTGATGAGGGCGGCGAACAGGTAGACCAGGGCGATGCGCTGGAGGACCCCGTAGACCCGGACCGATCCCAGGTCGAAACGGGGGAAGGCGTTCAGGAAGAGCCCGATGCCGAAGATGAGCAGGGTGCGGGTGAGGATCTTGCGGTGGAGGGCCCGCCGGTCGGCCCCCGCTTCCTGTCGCCGGGCGAAGGAGAAAGCCATCGCCACCCCGACGATGAAGAGGAAGAAGGGGAAGACCAGGTCGGTGGGGGTCCAGCCGTGCCACTCGGCATGACGCATGGGGGGATAGACCCATGACCAGCTGCCCGGGTTGTTGACCAGGATCATCCCGGCGATGGTCAGTCCGCGGAAGGCGTCCAGGGAGACCAGCCGACCTGCGGGCAGACCCCGGGTACTCAAGGGACGATCTCGGCGCCGTCGTCCCAGCGCTCGATCAAGTAGTCCTTCATCTGCTCGAAGAGCAGGGCCTGCTCCTCGACTACCCCCTCGGCCTCGGCGGTGTCCATGTCGCGGGTGCGGTTGACGAACGAGGCGATGCGGGCGAAGTAGAGCGGCGTCATCAGCCCGACCAGAAGCTCACGGTTCCCCTTCCAGTGGTGGTAGGCCGCGGCCAGATCATAGAGGATGTGCACCCAGGCTTCGGTGGGGAAGAGAAAGTCCTCCAGCGAGGTGTCGTAGAGCTGTTCGATGACCGCCCAACTCTCGGGGGCCACGATCTTGCGCCAGAGCTCCCCGTAGTTGTCGTAGCCGTTTTTGAAGTCGGTGACCAGCTTGGCCGTGTTGATCTCGAAGGCCACCGGTTCGATGTCCACCTCGGAACCCACCACCGGGACCGGCTCGCTTCCCCGGATCTGCTTCCAGACCTGGTCGTGCTCCTCCATCAGGAGCAGCAGGGTGGAGACCACCTGCCGGAACATCGGGCCCAGCGCCTCGGCCGGGTCCTTCACGTCGTGGATCTTCACCCCCAGGTTGGCCTGGGCGATACGGGCCTTGCGGACCATGGCGATGGTGGTCAGCCAGATGTCGATCCCGAACTTGGCCACATCCGTCTCCCAGACCGGCTCCTGGATGTAGGTCCGGGCCAGGGACAGGGAGAAGGCGAAGTCCCCCCCGATGGGCTGGCGGACCCGGTAGCCGTAGAGGGAACGGGTCAGGTTGTAGACGATGTTGTTGGTGATGGTCCCGTCGTATTTGTAGCGCTTGTAGTAGGGGGCGACGAAGTCGTAGCCGTCGTTCAGGACCGGGTCGGCCACCCACTTCACCCAGTCGGGGGTGATCGAGCGCAGGTCGGAGTCGAAGAGCAGGGTCGCTTTCGCCCCGACGATGTCGGCCACCTCGAAAATCCCCCGCACCGCCGTCCCCTTGCCGGGCACGCCCCGGTAGGAGGAGACCAGCCGCTCCACCCAGGGACTCCGCTCGAGCTGACCGGCCACCTCGCGGGTGTCGTCGGTGGAGCCCCCGTCGGAGACCATAACCACCGCCCGCCGGTCGGCATAGTGCCGGTGGAGCCCTTCCTCCACCGTCCGGATCACGTGCTCGATGGTGTCGTCGTTGTTGAAGCAGGGAACGCCGACCAGCAGGTCGACCTCTCCCAGACGCTCCACCTGACGACGGGTCGGCTCGCGCAGGGCGGTACTGAAACGCATGTCGTTTCTCTCACTCGGGGATCAGGAGTTCACATCAATCAATAATAAACCAATCCCTCCGCCAGCGTCACCATCCGGAAGACGGTCCCCCTCGTCTCTCCTGAGACCGGATCCTCCAGGAGACACATGAGCTGGCCGCGGGTGATGCGGAACCGGGCGGCCGGTGTCTCCGCGATACCCAGGTAGCGTCCTCCGGGGGCGAAGACATGGAAGCGGTGGGGCTCCTCGTCCCCTCTCAGGCAGGACGTGAGCGCATCCTGGCACCAGATATAGCCGGCATCGTCCACCAGCACCCGGCGCCAGGAGCCGGCCTCCCCTGGGAACTCCTGTCCGCCGGGGGGGAGCGCACGGTCGCCCATCCGATTCGTATAGCGCTCGGCCTCGGCCTGCTCGCGGGCG
>CAYUVJ010000443.1:0-2378 GCA_964447955.1 uncultured Gemmatimonadota bacterium | reverse complement strand
CGACCCCTCGCTCCGGGTGAAGGACATCGGGGACCGAACGCTCATCGAGCTGGTGCATGTGGAGCGGTCGCTGGTCGCCCGCCGGCCCAAGCCGGCCACCGCTCCCCCGGTTGAGGAGATCGCCGCCGTAACAGACCCGGAGACAGAGCCGACCGAAGCCCTCGAAGAGGTCACGCCCGTTGAGGTCCTCCCCCCCGAGTTGGAGAACCTCCGACTGCAGGTCGAAGGGATCCTCTCCGGCCGTCACACCCTGGTCGAGGAGACCCCGGCCGAATTCCGGACCCAGATCGACCTCAAACTCCAGAAGTGGGAGCGTCCCCGTCCCATGGCCATCGTCACCCGCGGGGCCGGCGGAGGCGATATCGACCTGGAGGGAACTTCCGCCAAGCGGGTGAAGAGTGGTGGTCTCGGCGGGATGATCGTGATGCTGTTCGTGGTAGTCGGCCTGGGCGGCCTCGGCTACTACCTGGTAACCAACGCGGCCAACGACCCCTACTACGTCTTCGACCCCGGCACCCGCTACGAGACTATCGGGAGCGCGATCGGGTACATCACCACCCGCACCCAGGACCTGGTCACCATCAAGGTCCCAACCCGGTTGGACACCCTGTGGGCCGGAGTGCCCCGTTTCGTAAGGGCCGAGGAGGACACGGTGACCGCGCGGATCTTCGTCGCCGAAGAGATCCAGCTCCTCCGGGTGGAAGACCAGACCTTCGACAGTGTCATCCTCGAACCCGAGATTATCGAACGTCAATCCACCGCCACCGAGCTCGACCTCACCTCCCTGGTCTGGAACCGCTCCGAGGTCTGGGAGGAGTGGTTCCAGAGTGAGATCGACCGGGGACTCTTACGAGGTTCTCTGATCCGGGAGAACGACGCTATCTGGCTGGTCTCCGGGGAGAACAAGATCCAGCTCACGGTCTGGGACCTGCTCAGCGATGAGGAACAGATCGCCCTGCGTTTCGCTGAGGACAAGGGCCGCCCCGTGCTGCTCGAGGTCCGCTTCCAGCTGACCCTGCCCCTGCGGACGGTCCGTACCAGTGCCAGCCGCCGGCTCTTCCAGGCCGAGGTTCGGCAGGTGACGCTGCTCGAGGAATAGGTCCGACCGATCGGCCGGTCCCGTTCACCGGACGACGAGGATTCAGTACGCTCTGGAATCGATGATGTTGCGCAACAGCGGGATATAGAAGCGCCAGAAGGCGTGTTCGCCGGGGACCTGGCTCTCCAGATAGGGGGCCAGGATAGCCCGGATCTCCGGCATCCAGCGGACCTGGGCCGGGCCGAGCCAGGTCGGTACATGCCCCAAGTCGGCCGCCAGATACCAGGTGTCCCGTTCGATCCACTGCCCCACCACGGCCGGGAAGCTGTGCGGGATACCGGCATCGTCGAGGGCTTTCTCACCCGCCCCGGTCAGTTCCAGCCGGATACTCGCGAAGACCTGCTCAGGGGACTCGGTCTCCACCACCTCGAACCAGCCCCAGAGCGGGATATTGCTCTCCACCCCATCTTCCAGGGCCTGAGCCCGCCGGTTGACCACCAGTTCGGGACGGGGGGATCGGAGTTCGACGCCCGGGGTGAGGACCACGAACTCCCCCCGTTCGGGATGGATGAAGATCACCCCGGGACCGGCGAACGGCCAGATCCGCTGGGTCCGGCGCTCATAGAGGCCCCGCACCCAGAAGGGGAGTTCGTTGACGTTGTTCAGGTTCTTGAACCAGCCCCCGACCCAGCCGGTCCATGTCACCCCGAAGACCTCTTCGAGTTTCTTCCGACCGTTGTCCCCGCCATGGGTGGCGTAGAAGAGCAGCCCTTCCCCCAGCACCAGACGACCGTCCCGGGCATACTCGTCGATCGCCCGGATCTCAGCGTCCGTGAAGCCGGAGTGGAGGAGTTCGTCCCGGTCGCTGCTGCGCATCATCTCGAAGGCCTCGAGACCACTGCGCCAGACCCCCCGGGCATCCGCCAGATAGAGGAACTCGGTCTTGTCCAGGACCGGGGTGTCCAGGCGTGTCACCTCGGAATCGGCGTGCGGGTGGAAACCGTAGTAATCGTTGAGATGGAGAGGGCTCCCACTGGTCTTGCGGACCCTCATCTGCTCGGTCAGCCAGACCAGTCCGGCGTGCTCGGAGCGTTCCTCGTCCCTTACCGAGGCGTCCACGATGGTCACCGCCAGTTTCCGGTCGTCTTGGAGCTTCCAGGCGACCGGAGGACCCGCGATGAGCACGAGCAGCAGCAGGAGAAGCAGTTTCTTCACGAGAGGGCCACTCCCTTTCGGCCGATCATGCCCCTGGAAACCATCTTATTGAGCATAGCGCTGCTGACGGGGTCCAGGCGAACATAATCCAGGTCCCGACCAGGCTCCTTGCTGTTACGAAGCC
>CAYUVJ010000442.1:0-2388 GCA_964447955.1 uncultured Gemmatimonadota bacterium | reverse complement strand
ACATGAGCGGCAGTCCGACCACCGGGGTGCTGTGCGGCCACTGTCGTCCGATGAAGACCAGGCCCACGAAGACCGTGAAGGGGGCGATGATGCGCCACCAGTTCATCGCCGCCGGAGGCTCGGGCAGGTCGGCCAGGGCCCTCTCCAGGTCGGTCGGGGTTCCCTTCCAGCCCAGAACGAACACGGTGACCAGGGCGGCCACCACACAAGGGATCAGGAGCGGCCAGAAGAAGCCCACATAGGGCATGTTCACCCCGGCGGCGGTCATCATCGCCCACAGACTGACCGGCGGGGCGGCGGCGCTCAGTCCGGCGATGACGAAGACGATGGCCGCGGTGCGCACCCGCGTGATGCCCATGTACTGCAGCACCACCGCCACCAGACCACCCGTGATGAGCACCGTGACACTCCCCGCCCCGGTGAGCGCACCGGGAAGCAGCAGCAGCACGGTCAGCAGGATCAGCAGCAGGGCCCGGGTGCGGTGGAAGCGCACCAGGATCCGGCGGATGACGAAGGCGATGCCCCCCGACTCCTTCAGCAGGTTCATGAAGAGGGTGGCGGTGATGAAGACCAGGTTGATGTCGAGATAGGTGGCGGCACCCTCCGCGATGTGCCGGGCCGGGATCCCCGAGCCGCCCACCAGGGCGCCGGCGATGGCGGCCACGAACATCGAGAGTTCCGTGGAGAGCTTGAGCAGCTTGGCCACGGCATAGGCCGCCACCATCGCACCCAGGATGAGTCCGGCGGCGGAGAAGGCGTTCACGGGACAGGCTCCCTTACTTGCCGAAGAGGAGCTTCAGGGCGTCCTGGATCTCCAGGTTCTTCTCGAACAGGATGAGCGGGATGGTGCCGTCCTGGGAGAGGACGCTGAAGCGGTGGTCCTCGTCCCCGTCCTTGCGCACGAACATCACCCGGCTCTGGGGACAGACCGCGTCGATCGACTGCTCGTCGGAGTTGTCCCCCTGCGCCGCCCCCTGGGCCCTCCGCTCCATGCCTTCGACGTGGGCGCCCACCAGCATGATGCCCTGCTTCTTCGCCTCGGCGATCAGGGCAGCGGTGCGGGCCAGTTCGTCCTCCACGCTCACCCCGGCCGCCCCCATCCCCTTCAGGCTGGCGCCGGTCACGATGATCAGCGTCTTGAAGGGCTTGCCCGCCTGCTGGGCGGCCACCAGGTCGGCCGCGGTGGCCAGGGTGTTGTAGACGTAGTCCATCTGCAGGCGGTCCATGAAGACTTTGAGGCGAACCGGACCGGGGCTCTGCCCGCACGAGGTCAACATGACCGGCTCGGCGGCCCTGGGCGGGGTCCCGAGGGTGGTCAACTGAGCTCCGATGCTCATCGACAGGCCCAGAAGCAGGACTACAGTGGCAGCGGTACACATTATGCGCTTCATGACTGCTTCCTCCGTTGTGATAGACATTCCTGAATCATTATACGTCTAATAGCATCTATATCTATATTATAGTAACCAATATAACATAATCGACCACAATGAATTGTTATATATATCATATGTACTTATATATTCGTCAATACGTCTCCACCTTCCCTGAAGCACCTCCGCGTCCGTCCACCCTCCTGGGGAAGAGCAGGATACCCAGCAGGGCCAGGAAGCACACGGTCAGCAGCGTGACGGTCAGGGGGGGACGGGAACGGGTTCGCAGGAAGCGGCTCGTCATGACCCCCGGCAGGGGCACGGGGTCCCAGGTCAGGCCGTAGCGGGAGGCCAGACCCTTGAGGTTGAGCAGGTGGATCACCGGCCGGCTGCGAGCAGCCATCTCATGAAGCACGCCTCGCTCCTCTTCGGGCGGGAGGACCACCCGCGTATTCAAGCCCGGTCGGAGCTCCAGCGCAAGCCTACTCGTGCCGAGGTTCACAAAGCTCCCGCCGATGTTCACGAAGGCCGTGACCCCTGCGGTGCCGGCAGCCTCCTCGTACGCCCGCATCCGCCGGGTGGTGTTGCGGCGCAGGTCGGGTTCCTCCAGCCAGGGAAGACCGCTCCCCCGCACCCGCTCCCGCAGCCGCTCCCGTTCCCCGGTCTCGAGCCCCCCACCGACATCCCCTCCCCCCCCTGCAGTCACCAGGACCGGGGGGCCGGGCGCGAGTCCCCCCGACTCGAGCAGCCGGTGGAGGTCGAGCAGGTCGAAGGAGGCCGAGGTCGCCCCCCAGGTCGAGGCCCCCAGCGAGAGGATGGTGACCGGCCGGGCTCCCAGGACCGTGGTCGCACTCAGGGTGGCCAGCAGGAGACCGGGGAAGGAGCCGGAGGCCCCGATCGCCACCACATCACCCGGGCCCACCCCCGCCCGGCGCAGCAGGTGGACGATGAGGGCGGCCATCTCGGGGGATGCCGCCGTCCGCTTGGCCTCCAGCGAGCCCAGCGAGGTGGTCAG
>CAYUVJ010000441.1:0-2390 GCA_964447955.1 uncultured Gemmatimonadota bacterium | reverse complement strand
GAAACCCACAGGTCGGGGTATTCGCTCCAGGTCTCCCGGGTGAAGAGGAAACGGTCGGCGTCCTCGGCCTTCTGCACGCGCCCGTAACGGCAGTCCTCATAGACCAGCTCGGTCAGCCGGCCGCGCTCCAGCCGGTAGAAGCCCGACTTCTTGGTCCATTGACCGTAGGCCGAGAGGAGCAGGGGCCGGCGCAGGTCGATGAACCGCTCCTCGGGGTCGAGGCGCACGTAGCGCAGGACCATCTCCATCTCATCGCCTCGCCCTCCGGTCAGGTTGGTGGCCGCCTTGCCGTCCAACGGCTGCAGCCAGAGGTCGTAGCGGTGCTCCAGCACTACCGAGCGGCCGTCGGCGGTCCACCCGGCCACCCCGTAGGGCGGCCGCTCTCCGATGTAGTCCCACTCCATGTCCACGAACGAGACGGGCGCACTCTGGGTCAGGTTGACCTTGCGGTCCTCGGCGATGACGTAGTCCCAGATGTGGCCGTCCAGCCAGTAGAGCCAGTGCTTGCCATCGGGGGAGAGTCTAAGGGTCTGCTGATGCCCCTCCAGGATCGGGGTGCGGGCGCCGGTGGCCGTCTCGACCCGGTAGTAATCGGCCAACGGCCGCTGCCAGTCGCTGATGTAGGCGCGGTCGTCCCGGCCGATCCCCCAGTGGCCGTCCCGGGTCAGGTCGATCGTGCGCATCCGCTCGTCGGTGAGCTGGACGAACCGGCCCCCCTCGAGCAGCCAGACCGCCCGGTGGGTGCGGTTCCGTTCGGCGTTGACCCGCACCTTCTGGGCCGTCTGGATATTCTCATCCTGCCAGTGGAAGATATCGACGTCGGCTACCAGGTCGCGGTCCATCTTCACCTTCTCGACCTCGCGGCTCTGTTCCTTGATGCCGAAGAAGACCCGGCTCAGGTCGTCGGCCCAGTTCAGGCCGGCCCGCTCGCTGACCACGGTGCTGTCGGGGAAGCCGGCCATCCCGGCCGGGTCGAAGTCGTAGCGGCGCTCCCGCCGGCCGGCCGGGTCGGTCACCGCGATGATCACGTTCTCCTTCTGCTCGAAGCCCTTCTTCTCCTCACCCTTCAGGACGGCCAGCGCCCGGCCCTCCTCCTCCCAGGTCAGGCGGGCGTAGTCGGCCTTGGCGTTGTCGAGCGCCCGGCGTGCGCTGGTGCGCAGGTCGAGCAAGTAGAGCCCGTTGCCATTCTTCTCCGCCGCGTCCACCGTCCAGGCCAGCAGGGTCCCCGGCTTGTTGAAGGACCACTGGCCGACGCTACCGAGGAGCTCCTCGTAGCCCTCCTTCAGGTTGCGCAGGATCAAGTCGGTGCCATCGAACCCGCTCTGCCCGCTCGGTTTCGACTTGGCCACCGCCAGGTGGGTCGAGCCCTCGTTGAATGCGACCGAAGCGGCGTTGTCCCAGGTCAGCCGCTCCCCGGTGCGCAGGTCGAGCAGGCCGGCCTGGCGCGGCACCGGCTTGTTGTCGGTCCGCAGTTTCTGGGCTTCTTCGAAGGGGGTATCGATCAGGTAGGCGACCCAGTTCCCGTCGTCGGAGAAGGTCGGGCGGGCGGCCAGCGGGACCTCGTAGCGCCGGTCGTCGGTCAGACTGCGCACCTGCAGGGTGTCGTCGGCCCGGTGGGGGCTGTAGGCGAAACTGAGCCAGCGCCCGTCGTCGGAGAGCCCGCTCGAAGCGATCGATCGCCATCGGGCGTACTCCTCTATGCTCAGCGGCTTCTTCTCCTGGGCCTGGACCGTCGCCGTCAGGGCGGGGGCCAGCAGGGCCAGCAGCAGCACCAGGACGGGCAGAGTGGGATGACGGTCGACACGACGCATGGCTTCCCCCTCGGTCGGGCGTCCGCGGTCGGGCGGGCGCGCGTCAGTAGGCGGTATGTTCGGTCCGGGCGATGATCTCATCCTGCAGGGCCCGGGTGAGGTCGCAGAAGTAGTCGCTGTAGCCGGCGACCCGCACGATCAGGTCGCGGTGTTCCTCGGGATCGCGCTGAGCGGCCCGCAGGGTCTCCCCGTCCACCACGTTGAACTGGATGTGGTGGCCGTCCAGCTCGAAGTAGCCCCGCACCAGGGCGGCGAAGGCGTCCAGCCCCTCCTCCCCGGCCATGATGGCGGGGGAGAGTTTCTGGTTCAGCAGGGTCCCGCCGGTGCGCTCGTGGTCCATCTTGGCCAGTGAGCGGAGCACGGCCGTCGGTCCTTTGCGGTCCGCCCCCTGGACCGGGGAGACTCCTTCGGAGACAGGCCGGCCGGCCCGGCGGCCGTCGGCCGAGGCCCCCAGCACCGAGCCGAAGTAGATATGACAGGTGGTGGGGAGCAGGTTGATGTGGTAGCGCCCCCCCTTGGTGTTGGGGCGGCCGTCCACGGTCTCGAAGTAGGCCTCGAAGACCTGCTGCATCACCTCGT
>CAYUVJ010000440.1:0-2392 GCA_964447955.1 uncultured Gemmatimonadota bacterium | reverse complement strand
CGCAATGGAGCCAGATCCAGTCCGGTGTCGAGGAACGCAGGATGGTACTCGAAGGTGGCGGATTCCCTCTGCGGATCCCACGCTACGGCTCCGACCAGGAGATCCCAGATCTTCACCCACGCCGTCTTCACCGGAGCTACCATGGATCTCTCCCCTGGTCATCTGGAGATCTGGATCCAGTGGCCCGCTGGCGCTCTCTTCCCTTCATCCTGGCCAGTTCGAGCGGACTCAGGCCGGGATCCGGCAGGAAGGCGTCCAGTTCGTCGAGGCCGTTCATCGCTCGGAGGACCTGGACGAGCGAGAGCAAGCTGGTCGGTGCGCCGTTCTCCATGAGGGACACCGTCGACCGGGCGATTCCAGCCATCTCAGCGACCTTTTGCTGGGTCCAGTTCCGCTCAAGACGCCTGCGCTTCAGTCGTCTCCCGATCTCATGGAGAATGGCACGGTCACTCATTCCAGAAATCAACATAATGATGTCCTCTTCAGTCGTTATAGTCATGATAAGCTGTTACCGTTTATAATATCATACATTATATATGTCTCCGTATTCTAAGCAAAGCACAAACCTAATTGTTCGAGATATCAGTCATTGAATACCTATAAGGTCATTAATGATTAATAGTTCATACAGTATCAATCGGCCCGTTGGGCCACCGGCAGCGGGAAAGATGGTCTCATGGGTAGCAGGAAGTACGTCCGAAAGGCAGCGTTCCGCTATCGCTGCTCCCTCTCCAGCCGGTCGAGTTCCTCAACGGCGTGGAGCCACTCCTGCTCCACCTTCGCCAGACGCGGCTCCAGTTCCGCGTACTCGGCCAGCGCGCGTCCATAGGCAACCCGGTCGGTGACGACGGCGGGGTCGACCAGGATGGCGTCGAGCGCTTCCCGCCGGGCCTGCAGCCGGTTCATCTCTTTCTCCAGGCGGGCGACCCGCTCGCGCGGTCCCTTCAGCACCCGATAGCGACGGTTGCGGGCCTCGGCCTCGGATCGGCGCGCCTCGGCGCCCCGGCGCCGGGAGGACCCGTTCGCACCGGCGCCCGCCTCGACACCCGTCCCTGATCCCTCGCCGGATATGCCTGGATGATCAGGGACCGATGGCGACAGGGGGCCGGACCCGGCCGCCACCTCGGCCTCCCTCCCCCGCTTGTAGAGATAGTAGTCGTAGTCCCCTTCGAAGATGCGCACTCCGCCGTCCCGGACCTCCACGATCTTGTTGGCGACCGCCCGGATCAGGTGCCGGTCGTGGGTGATGAGCACGATCGTCCCTTCGAACCGCTGGAGGGCCTGCTCCAGCACGTCGCTGGAAGCGATGTCCAGGTGGTTGGTGGGCTCGTCCAGGCAGAGGAAGGGGGCGGGACGCACCAGCATCTTGGCCAGGGCGAGCCGGCAGCGCTCCCCTCCGGAGAGCACGCCGACCTTCTTCTCCACATCGTCCCCCGGGAAGAGGAAGGCCCCCAGCAGGGAGCGCAGTTCCGACTGGGTCCAGCCCGGAGCGACCCCCTCCAGTTCCTGGTAGACGGTGTTCCTGGGCCCCAGCGACTCCAGCTGGTGCTGGGCGAAGTAGGCCGTCTCCACGTGCACACCCAGACGGCGTTCGCCTTCATCGGGCGCCAGCACGCCGGCCAGCATCTTCAGCAGGGTCGACTTCCCCGCCCCGTTGGGCCCGACCAGGGCCACTTTGTCCCCCCGGTAGAAGGCGAGGTCGAGCCCGTCGTAGACCACGTTCTCCCCGAACGCTTTGCGCACTCCTTTGAGGGAGACCACCTCGTGTCCCGTGCGCGGGGGCTGGGGGAAGGCGAAACGGACCTTCCGGCGTTCCGTGGGGAGTTCGACCATCTCGGCTCGGATCTTCTCGATGCGGCGGATCCGGTCCTGGGCCGCCCGCGCCTTGGTGTTCTTGAAGCGGAAGCGGTCCACGAAGGACTGCATGTGGGCGATCTCTTTGATCTGCGCGGCGTGGGTCTTACGGAGCTGGTCGCGCTTCAGTTCCCGAGCCTGTTCGAAGGCGCTGTAAGACCCGGTGTAGACAGCGACCGTGCGCTGGTCCAGTTCGGCCACGTGGTCGACGAGTCCCTCCATGAAGGCTCGGTCGTGGCTGACCAGGACGATGGCCCCTTCGTGGGCCCGCAGGAAACCCTCCAGCCAGGTCACCGACTCCAGATCGAGATGGTTGGTCGGTTCGTCCAGCAGGAGCAGGTCGGGCCGCTGCAGCAGGAGTTTGGCCAGGGCGATGCGCATGAGCCAGCCGCCCGAGAAGGTCTCGGTGGGCCGCGCCAGGTCGGCCTCCTTGAACCCGAGCCCGAAGAGGACCGCTCCCGCCTCGGTCTCGAGGGAATAGCCTCCGGCATGCTCGAAGCGGTGGCGGAGCCGGCCGTACTCGGCCAGCAGCCTCTTC
>CAYUVJ010000439.1:0-2412 GCA_964447955.1 uncultured Gemmatimonadota bacterium | reverse complement strand
CTCGAGCCGAAGATCATCTGGTCCAACTTCGATCAGATCCGGAAGATCCCCCGCCCCTCCAAGCACGAGGAGAAGATCCTGGCCTGGCTTAAGGATTGGGCCAAGGAGAAAGGCTTCCCGACCAAGCAGGACAAGACCGGCAACCTGGTCATGCAGGTACCGGCCACCAAGGGGCACGAGAAGGCAGAGACGGTCGTGCTCCAGGGGCACGTGGACATGGTCCCGGAGAAGAACCGCGACACCAAGCACGACTTCCTGACCGACCCCATCCAGCCGGAACGGGATGGTGACTGGATCATCGCCCGGCAGACCACACTGGGGGCCGACAATGGGGTCGGGGTGGCCATGGCCCTGGCCTCGGCTACCGAACCCGACGTCGTACACGGCCCGCTCGAGCTGCTCTTCACCGTGGACGAGGAGACGGGACTCACCGGGGCCAACGGTCTGACCCGGGCGATGCTCAAGGGGCGCCGGCTGGTCAACCTCGACACCGAAGAGGACGGGGCGCTCTACATCGGCTGCGCCGGTGGGGCCGACCTGCATGCCACCTTCACCTTCCGCCGCACCCCCTCCCGCAAGCCCGAGGGTGTCCAACTCTCGGTTGAAGGACTCCGCGGCGGGCACTCCGGAGTAGATATCCACGAGAACCGGGCCAACGGGATCAAACTGCTGATCCGGATCCTGAAAGCGGCGCTGGACGAGGGCATCGCCTTCGACCTGGTCTCGCTGGACGGTGGTTCCAAGCACAACGCCATCCCCCGTGAGGCCTTCGCCGGGCTGCGGCTGGCCAAGGGGGGCACCGCCCGGCTGCGCAAGGTCGTCAACGCCCAGAAGAAGGAGTTCGTGGGCGAGTTCGGCCGGATCGACCCCGACCTCAAGATCGCCCTCAAGAAGCAGAAGGTCGCCACCAAGGTCATCCCGTCCACCACGGCCATCCGGATCCTCCGTTCGCTGGCCGCTGCCCCCCACGGGGTGCTGGCCATGAGCCGGGAAGTGGACGGCCTGGTCGAGACGAGCAACAACACCGCCGTGGTCAAGACCACCAACAAGGACCTCGACGTCATCTTCAGCTCCCGGTCGAGCAACATGCCGGCCCTGCGGGCCACCTCGGCCCAGATCCGGGCCCTGTTCGAACTGGCCGGGGCCAAGGTCCAGAGCTTCGGCGGCTACCCGGGCTGGGAACCGAACCCGGAATCGGTCCTGCTGAAGAAGGGCAAAGCGGTCTTCAAGGCCAAGTTCGGTAAGGAGCCGGTCATCCGGGCCATCCACGCCGGCCTGGAATGCGGGATCATCGGGGAGAAGTTCCCGGGCATGGATATGATCAGCATGGGACCCGAGATCCACAGCCCCCACGCCCCCGGCGAGAAGGTCCAGATCTCCTCGGTCCAGAAGACCTGGGAGATGCTCAAGGCCTATCTGAAGGCCCTGGCCTGATCACCTGCGGGTGAGACACGACGAAGGCCCGGACCGTGCGGCGGTCCGGGCCTTCTCTTTTACGTCACCCGGTCGGGGTCTCCGGGCCCCGACCGTCCCTCAGGGCCGGTCTTCGTCCTCGTCCTGCTCCCGGTTCCGGAAGAGGTCGAGGAAGCGGTCCTCGTAGAGTTCGTAGAGACCCCAGCGGTCCAGTTCTTCCTTGAGCTGACCCGCCTTGGCCCGGTTCCGGGCGGTGGCCCGGAAGAGTCCCTCCAGCCGGTTCATCACGTATCCGGGGACCGCGTCGTCCTCTACCGGTCCACCCGACTCCTCCCCTCCACCCTCTTCGCCTTCTTCCGGTTCCCGGTTCTCGAAGGCATTCCGCATCCTTTCCTCGATCTGGGACATCACCGCATCCATCTGCCGGGTCGGGGCCTCGAACCCGCCCAGGTCGATCTCGACCCCGAGCACGGAACCCATGGCCTCCACCAGGGCTCGTGAACCACGGGGATTGGGCAGGCTGATGGCGTACTGCGGGATGGTGGCCAGCAGGCAGGCCGAGGGGATACCGCGGGCTCCGGCCACGCCCAGCAGCAGTCCGTTCAGCCCGCTGATCATCCCTTGGGGCAGGACCTCCGCCCCATGCGGGGCCAGTGAGTCCAGCAGGGTCTGATCGGTCGCCACGCCCAGCACCCGGGTCTTCTCCTGGTACCCGATCGGCATCGCAAAGGCGGCACAGGTGTAGATCCGACGGACCTGGAACTGTTCAGCCAGGTCCACGATCAGGTTGGTCAGGGCCAGCGCCCCCGGACCCGAGACCTGGGCCTCGCTCAGGAAGAAGAGGAGTTCGGGCGACCGGGTGTAGGCGAAGGTGTTGCCGGGTACCTCGGGCAGTTTGGCGATACCCTGTTCCACCACGATGGCCTCGGGCGTGAAATGCTCATGCATATCGATCTCACCGAAGGCGGTCGCTCCGATCTGACGACGCAGATAGTCGAC
>CAYUVJ010000438.1:0-2413 GCA_964447955.1 uncultured Gemmatimonadota bacterium | reverse complement strand
GCGCCGCCTTCTCACCGATTCCCTTCTGCTGTGCAGCCAGTCGGGCGCTCTCGACGGTGCGCAGGGCGACGCGCACCTGCGCCTCTCCGGTCAGCTCGGCGAGATCCTCCACGGCGTGCCGGTAGCGGTCGCGACTGGCGAAGTCCATCCGTGGGTACACCCCGGCCGGATCCCTCCGTAGGATCTCCTCCATCGGGCTGACCTGTTCGACGAAGCGGCTCCAGTCGAGCGTCGCACAGAGCCGAAGGCTCGTCACCGTGTTGCCGGTGGAGACCTGGTCGATCGCATAGCGCTGGTTCTCGGAGCGGACCGCGTCCTCGGGCGTCATCCCTCGCTTGGCCAGCGCCTGCTCCACAGCCGCAACAAAGGACACTACTCGAGGGTCGTACTCGCGCATCCGTTGCCAGAGCTGCGCCACGAAAGCGCTCGGGAGTGGGTCGGGCAGAGGGCCGGGATAACCACCGTGTTCCAGCCGCGAGAGAGCGGCATCCGCCTCCAGGTGTGCCGTCCGTCCTGCAAGGATTCCGTCTGCCAGGAGCCTCAGGTTATCGACGAGCGCGAGCTTGAGCATGCTGGGCCAGGCCCACAGCTCTCCGATCGTCAACGGGGTTACGGTCTGAAAAGCGAGGAGGAAGCGTATGAGCCGCTGCTCGTCGAGCCGTCCGTCGCCGTGCCTGATCAGCTCGATCGCCATCGCATGGATGCGGGCCTTGCCCGAGAATTCCCGTGCCGCGAGCTTCGGCAGTTTTCGGTAGTACCCGACGGGGAGGTCGTGCCTCACGGCGCTTACTTCCGACTCGACGAGGTGAAAGTTGTCCAGAAGCCACTCGGCGGCCGGAGGAACTGCGACACTCTGGTGGACGTCGTCTGCGAGGGAGCGGTACGCCGCGTTCAGGACGCGGATGTTGCCTTCCAGCTGCAGCAACACGTTGTGTTCGCCCGCACGTGAGGCAGGTACCAGCGTGTAGACGGCGGCGAGCCTCTTCGCCCGTTCCTCGAGGCCGTCGAGGCTCAGGACCTCGCCCCTGAGAGGCGGGGCTCTTTCGGGACTGCGCCGTCTGAACAATGATTACCTCCTGCATGGTCTGTAGCGTCTCACCGATACCGCAGACGGAGATACGCACCCTTCGGAGCCCGACAGGACACCTATTTGCTTCAGTAATAGTGGCTCCGGCCGAATCAGCGCAATGCCAGCAGCCGTCGGCGTCGTAGTTCAGGCTGTCGGCAAACCGTAGCGCGCCGGCCCCCGGGTCGATGACGACCAGCTTGGTGCTCTGGGTCGAAACGTCCAGGCCGGCGAAGAGGGGAGCCCTTACTGAAAAGAAAGGGCGGAAGAGTTAGACTACACCCTTCCACCCCATTCCTGCTACCGCCTGCGGCCGTGGATCACGGATTGATGACGGCCGCGGCATCGAGCGTGACGGCGGTCTGGGCGAGAAGACGCCCGGTCACCGTGGCGCCGGTGTTCAACGCGATCAGCGTCTGGCACAGGATGATCCCCTTGAAGCTCGAGGTCGTTCCAAGGGTCGTGGCACCTGCGACCTGCCAGAAGATGTGCCCTGCCTGGGCGCCGCCGCTCAAGGTCAGGATGGCACCGTTCCCGACGGTGAGATCCTGCGCGATCTGGAAGATCCAGATGTCATCGGCACCTACCTCAGTAAAGTCGGGCAGGGTGCGCCCCGCTGCGTCAGTATAGGCGGTCTGCATATCGAGCACGGCCGTGGTCAGGCTGGTCGGAGTCGGTGCATCGTAGTCGTCTGCCCATATGCTCCCGGTCACCAGCGATGACAATGAGAACGTCGTCGGAGGAGCCGACAGCGCAAAGCCTGTAATGAACGATGCCGAGGCCGGGCTCAGTCCCAGGTCTCCCACCACCGACGTTGCGCCGGTCGTTGAGATGGCGGACTTGGCCAGGATGACGTAGTTGCCGGCGGTGCCGAGGTTCACGGCCTGTGGACCGGTCACCGGTGTGGTCGTCACTTGCCCCCAGAACGTGTCTTCTCCCGTCCCTCCGACCGCGAGTGATATCTCCGATCCCGGATGGGGGCTCTCCGTAGGGAGAACCCCGGCCTCGCTCCGGTTCTACCGGTTATATCTCGGCACAGATCGTCCGGGCATATACCCGGTACCAGTGTCCCATGCGACCGTTGCGCGCGACGCGCTCCTTGTCGTCCCGTCCAGAAGTCTCCGTCACCGGAGCCCAGGCGTGACCCTGATGGTCGTGGGTGTGGCCGGCGTGCTCACGGGTGCACTTCTGAACGAAGGCATCATCACGCTCGTGGGGGCAGGGGTGGGCCTCTACGGACTCTATCTGTACGTGCGTTGACACAGTGGTCTGACGTTCTGCGCTCAGAACCTGTAAGAGGCGGCAGGGCTAACGCCGATCAGGATGCTCGTAGACGATCCGGCCGTC
>CAYUVJ010000437.1:0-2438 GCA_964447955.1 uncultured Gemmatimonadota bacterium | reverse complement strand
CTTCCGGGGTATGGTTCGCCCGGCCGACGACGCCCGCCCGGGCCACCGCGTCCAGGTACTCCTCTCCCAGCACCCGCCCAGTCGGGTTGTTCGGGTTGGTGATGATGATCAGCCGCGTCTTCTTGTTGACCAGCTTGTCGAGCTCGCCGGGGTCGGGCCGCCACTCGAGCTGGCGCCGTAGCGGCCAGCCCCGCACCGACGCCCCCCAGCCGCGCACCAGCCCGTGCGTCTGCATGTAGTTGGGGAGCATCATGACCACCTCGTTCCCCGGCTCGAGCAGGCGCAGGGTGGTCAGGAAGTTGGCCTCGGCCCCGCCGTGGGTGACCAGCACGTTGTCCAGGTCCGCTCCCGGGTAGAGGAGGGCGATCCGCTCGCGCAGCGCCTCGGCGCCGTTCCCCTGGGCGTAGCCGAGCCGCAGGTCGAGCAAGGCGGCCGGTACCAGGCCGCCGTCCCCCCCCGGGAATTCCAGGAGTTCCTCCAGGCTGAGCGGATGGACCCCGCTCTCGGAGAGGTTGTAGGCCACCTTGTGCTCCCAGGTGGACTGCCAGCGCTCCATCTCGAACGGTTCGATACGCATCCCGGTTCGCTCCGCTTGGAAGGTGTCGGGCCACGGCCGGCCGGTGGGCCGCCACACAGGGGACCATAACGGCCCTGAACCGGGCGGTCAGGCGGAAAATCATGCGGCGGGGCGACGGACCGGACCGGCCGTGTTATATTCGGATCGCGTCACTCCCGTAACCACCGGTCATGAGAAGGAGCGTCCCGATGTCGACCATCCGCTCTCCCCATGCTCTGCGTTCGATCTTCCCCCTGCTGGCGTTTACCCTGCTGCTGCCGGCCGTCGCCGCGGCCCAGGCGGGCGCCCCCGGAGCCAAACGTCCCATGACGGCCCAGGACCTGTGGTCGATGGGACGGGTGGGTTCCCCGGCGGTCGGTCCCGGTGGGCTGATGGTGGCCTACCCGGTGACGTGTTACGACCCCACGACCGGTCGCAGCAACAGCGACATCTGGGTGGTTCCGGTGGAGGGAGGGGAGCCCCGCCAGATGACCAGCTCGCCCGGCACCGACACCTCACCGGCCTGGTCCCCTGACGGGGAATGGATCGCTTTCGTGAGCACCCGGGGCGGGGACGGCGCCCAGATCTACCTGCTGCCGGCGGCCGGCGGTGAGGCCCGCAAGCTCACTTCGATGGAGGGAGGCGCCAGTGGGCCGGTATGGTCCCGGGACGGGAAGAAGCTCCTGTTCGTGAGTGAGGTCTGGCCGGAGGGGGACGCGCTGGCCGAACGGATGATGCGACTGGTGGAGGGGGAGAGCAGTGCGAAGATCTACGACGAACTGGGCTACCGGCACTGGGATACCTGGGAGGACGGGATGCGCAGCCACGTCTTCCTCATCGACGTGGTCAGCGGCCAGACCCGCGACCTGACTCCTGGCGCCTACGACACCCCGCTCATCGCACTGGGGGGGTTCCAGGACTACGACCTGAGCCCCGACGGAACCGAACTGGCCTTCGTACGCAACACCGACGTGCCCACCATGGTCGGGACCGGCAACGACATCTGGCGGGTGCCGGTCACCGGTGGTGAGCCGACCCTGCTGACCGAGAACGACGCCAACGACACCTCGCCCCAGTACAGCCCCGACGGCCGATGGATCGCCTATCTGGCCATGAAGCGGCCCGGGTTCGAGGCCGACCGCACCCGGCTGGTGCTCTTCGACCGCCGGAGCGGGGAGCACCGCTGGGTGACCGAGGAACTCGACCGCTCGGTCGACGCGTTCGTCTGGGGGCCCGACGCCTCCTACCTGGTCTTCCACTGCCAGGACCGGATCTGGCACAGTCTCTACCGCTTCGAGGTGGCCACCGGAGCGATCACCCGACTGACCGAACAGACCTACAACGGAGCCGTCAGCCTGCTCCCCGACGGCCGGATGGTGGTCGCCCGTCAGTCCAACGTCAGGCCGGCCGAACTCTTCCTGCTGGATGAGAGGGGACAGGATCTCAGACAGCTGACGCATACCAACGACACGCTGCTGGCCGAGCTGGACCTCAGCCCGCCCCAGGTCTTCACCTTCCGGGGGGCCGGCAACACCGAGGTCGAAGGTTTCCTGACCCTGCCGCCGGGATTCGACCCGTCCCGAAAGTACCCCTTGGTCTACCTGGTGCATGGCGGGCCGCAGGGTGCCTGGAGCGACAACTTCCACTATCGCTGGAACCCCAACATGTTCGCCGCCCCCGGCTACGTGGTGCTCTCGGTCAACCCACGCGGCAGCACCGGCTACGGCCAGCGCTTCACCGACGAGATCAGCCGGGACTGGGGGGGCAAAGTCTTCGAGGACCTGATGAAGGGACTCGACCATGCCCTCCGGACCTGGCCGTACATCGACGGGGATCACCTGGCGGCCGCCGGGGCATCCTACGGCGGCTACATGATGAACTG
>CAYUVJ010000436.1:0-2449 GCA_964447955.1 uncultured Gemmatimonadota bacterium | reverse complement strand
CGCCGATCCCAAGGTCACCGTCCCGCCGCAGGCTGCAGAGGTGTGCAGCTATCCCCCACAGACGTTCTTGCCGGGCCATCCAGGAGGGTTCCCAGGCCGCCGGCGGGGTCAGCACCACCCGGGTGCGGGCCGTCCCGCCGGCTGGGGTCGTCACCCGCAGGTCCCAGTACCCGTCGGGCAGTCCGCCGGGGAGCGGCAGGGCCAGGCGGTGGTAGCGTGCCCCCTCCAGGTCGACCTTGTCCTGGACGGTCAGCTCGGGGACCCGCACCGTGCCCCGGTGGGGGTGCCGTTCCTCCTCCTCGGGTTCCCCCGGGGCCGGCTCCAGGTCCCACGCCACTACCCTCTCCAGGTCCGCCTCCGGTAGGGTGAGCGGGACCACCGGGGGGACACCCGGGCGCCGGCGCAGCACCACCACCGGCGGCAGGGTCCGCTCCCAGGCCTCCCCGGCCAGCCGGTGGTTGCTGTCGGCCACCTCCCCGGCATCCCCGGCCGGGAGGCCCATCGCCTCCAGCAGGGCGCGCAGGGTCGCCTCGGGGGTCTCGTGCCGCTCTCCGGCGATGTTCCACCACTCGAGGGCGATCCCGGCCCGTCGGGCCAGGTCGCGCAGGGGGCGGGGGGGGCTCATCGTCCCGCCTCCTGTTGCAGTACCACCAGATGATGGGGGAGGAGGGTGATGGATTCTTCGTTGCCCTGTCTCATCATCTTCTCTCCACCCCGGTCCCGCCGCGACGGGTCCGACGTCGTCTCATCCGCCGTGTCCAGCCACACCCGCCAGGTGCCGGGCCCGGCCGCGTCCTCGTCCGGCAGGGTGAAGGAGACCGGCTCGGGGGCGGGATTGAGCAGCACCAGCAGGGGTGGGGGGGCGCCCAGCAGGAAAGCGAAGGGACGGGGGGCCTGCTCCTCCCAGTCGACCGGGGACATCTCCCCGCCGTCGGCCCGCAGCCAGCGGATGTCGGGGCGCTTCACCCCGGTCTCCTCCGCGGGGCGGCCGGTGTAGAAGTCCGGACCGGACAGGTCGGTCCGCTCCCGGCGCAGGGCGGCCAGTTGGGCCGTGAAGGCGGGGAGGCCGGGGTCGGCCTCCTCATCCTCGTCGAAGCTCCACTCCAGCCAGGTAGTCCCGTCGTCGTGGCAGTAGGCGTTGTTGTTCCCCCCCTGGGTGCGGCTCAGTTCGTCCCCGGCGGCCAGCATCGGCACCCCCTTGGAGAGGAGCAGGGTGGCCAGCAGGTTGCGCACCTGGCGGCGGCGGACCGCCTGCACCTCCGGGTCGGCGGCCGGACCCTCCACCCCATGGTTCCAGCTCACCTCGTGCGGGTTGCCGTCCCGGTTTCCCTCGCCGTTGGCCTCGTTGTGCCGCTCCCGGTAGGAGACCACGTCGCGCAGGGGGAAGCCGTCGTGGGTGGCCGCGAAGTTCAGCGAGGCCTGAGGACCGCGGGACGTGAAGCGGTCCTGGGAGCCCCCCAGGGCGGTGGCCAGGCCGGATGCTGCCCCCCCGTCCCCCCGCCAGAAGCGCCGTACGGCGTCGCGGTAGCGGTCGTTCCACTCGGCCCAGGGGGCGGGGAAGCGGCCCAGGGCGTAGCCCTCAGCGGTGGCGTCCCACGGTTCGGCGATCAGCCGGATACCGGCCAGGACGGGGTCGGAGGTGATGGCCTCAAGCAGGGGGGCGTCCTCCCGGAAGCCCTCCTCGTCGCGGGCCAGCACGCTGGTCAAGTCGAAGCGGAAGCCGTCCACCCCATAGGCGGTGACCCAGTGACGCAGGCTGGTCAGCACCAGCTCCTGCACCGCCGGGGAGGCGGCGTCCAGGACGTTGCCGGTCCCGGCCCAGTCGCGATAGTCCTCCGGGTCGGCCGGGTCGGTGCGGTAGTACGAGAGGTCGTCGATCCCGCGCAGGCTCAGGGTGGGGCCGAGCACCTCCCCCTCGGCGGTGTGGTTGTAGACCACATCCAGCCAGACCTCGATCCCGACCTGGTGGAAGCGGTCGACCATGGTCCGGAACTCCGCCGCCGGATCGCCCGCGGCGAAGCGCGGTTCGGGGGCCAGGAAAGTGAAGGGATTGTAGCCCCAGTAGTTGGTCCGTCCCCGCCGGACCAGGTGGGTCTCGTCGGCGAAGGGGAAGACCGGCAGCAGCTCCACGGCGGTGACCCCCAGCCGATCCAGGTGGCGCAGGACCGGATCAGAGGCCAGTCCCAGGTAGGTGCCGCGCTGCTCGGCCGGCACCTCGGGATGCCGCATGGTGGCCCCCCGCACGTGCACCTCCCAGACCAGCAGGTCGGAGGGGGAGTGGGCCGGCCGGGGGGGACGATCCTTCGTCTCGAAGGGCGCCCGGACCACGCTTTTCGGAACGAAGGGGGCGCTGTCGCGGGGGTCGGGGGTGAGCGGACCGGAGGGGGACTGCCGGCCTTCGGTCTGCTCGAAGACGTGCGCGAAGAGGGCGGGGTCCCAGTGTACCCCG
>CAYUVJ010000435.1:0-2451 GCA_964447955.1 uncultured Gemmatimonadota bacterium | reverse complement strand
GTCGCCCTGGCCGTGGTGGCCCTCATTACCGTGCTCCCCTTCCTGTTCCCGACCATCGACCCCTGGAACTTCCTGCTCCGGCTGGGCATCGGGGTGCTGGTGGTGATCTTCGCCTTCTTCTTCGTCACCGTGAGCGCACGCATCGTCGGACTGGTGGGCGTGACCAGCAACCCGACCTCGGGCATGATCATCGCCACCCTGATCTGCATCAGTCTGATCTTCGCCCTGGGGGGATGGACCGACGCCACCGGCAAGGTCACCATCATCGTGATCGGGACGATGGTCGGGGTGGCAGCCTCGATCGCCGGGGACACCAGCCAGGACCTCAAGACCGGGTTCCTGCTGGGCGCCACGCCCAGCCGCCAGCAGATCGGCGAGGCCATCGGGGTACTGGCCACCGCCTTCTTCGTGGCCGGGTCGGTCTTCCTGCTGGCCAGCCAGTACGAGATCGGCGGCCCGGAACTGGGGGCCCCGCAGGCCAACATGATGAAGCTGGTGGTGGACGGGATCATCGACCAGTCGATTCCCTGGGCCCTGGTGCTGGTGGGGGTGGGGATCACCCTGGTCGCCTTCTTCCTGAGACTGCCCACCCTCGCCTTCGCGGTCGGGGTCTACCTGCCGCTGGCCACCATGTCCCCGATCTTCGTGGGCGGACTCATCCGGCGTATCGTGGAGAAGCGGAGCGCGCACGACAAGGCCCTGCTCCAGAGGCGCCGGGAAGGGGGGATCCTGTTCGGTTCCGGCCTAGTGGGGGGGGAGGGGCTCACCGGGGTGGGGATCGCCGCCTACGCCTTCTTCGCCGGGCGGCCGACGCCGGTCCTGCCCGGTTTCCTGGCCTGGCTGGAACACTATCCCCAGCACCTGCTCAACGTCATCCCGGTGGCTCTGCTCGTCTGGTTCCTGTGGCGGGCCATCCATGCCGGGGAGGACGAGCAGCCGCCGGTGGGCGGCCCAGCCGCGCACGAGGAGGCCCGGCCGGCCTGAGAACGGAGGGGCGCCGTAGAGGGGCGATGATCACATAACAGGAATCCTGATGAAGTCAGGCCCGATGTAGCTATATGCGAATGCCTCCAAGCGACCGCCGCGCCGCAGGGAGGGGGAAGGGCAGGGGGCCTCTGCGGGCACCCTGATACCGCTGGAAGAGCCCACCCCGTATCAGCAGCGTCAGAGGATAAGGTGGGCGCAGCTCATTCGGCGGGTGTGGCTGGAGGACCCGTTGCTCTGCCCCCACTGCGGGGGTGAGATGCGGATTCTGGCCTTCATCACCGACCCGCCGGTAGTGGACAAGATCCTGCGGCATGTGAGCTGGCACCCCGGGGAGCCGGCGCCCGACCTCATTCGAGCGCCCCCTGCAATGCTGAAAGTTGCTGAGTCCCCCTCGAAGACCTGATCCCCTCCCCCCAGCGATGACAGGAAGTGCTCCCCGGCTCGAAGTCTGCCCTATCGGGGGAGTGAATCAGCTTCAGGGCTTAACATTGGTGAGGAGATGGGGGAATGGCTGGGCACCGATGGCCCGCCAATACCGACCGTGGGTCAGGAGGATGAGGAAGAAGGCTCGGATTCGATAAACACCGTCGGCATTCCCACCGTTCTGAAAACAGTCCCCGATGAGCCGGCCCATTACGGGGGGTGAAAACCGCATGCCTGATCCACCTGGTCCCAGTCAAGAAGCGAACCGGCCCTGGCTCGACGAGGAGTCATGGCGCCGCATGGACCGGGCGATTCGCAAAGTGGCCGATTGCCTCTTGGCCGATGACGACCAGAAGGATGATCTGATCGGTGATGCCTGGGTGAGGATCATCGAACGTCATCGTGAGCTGAGAGACCCAGCGAAGGCTCCCGCCTGGGCAGCATCCATTACCCGCCATATCTTCGTGGATTGGACCCGGAAGCGTGAAAGAAAAGCCAGGGAGGTCGAAAAAGCGGGACTGGATCCGACGCTGAGGATTCCAACGGAATGTTCCCTGACAGAAGACGAAATGACCGATCCAATGGATTGGATGGATCGGATCGTCCTGGCGGTGAATGACTTGAAGGGACTCAAGAAGCCCATCGTCATTCTCAAGTACTGGTCCGACCTCACCTTCAAGGAGATAGCCGATCTATTGGGAGTTTCGGTTGATACGGTCGAATACCTGCATCGGAGAGCCATAGGCGAATTGCGTGCGCTGCGGGACAAGATTCCCCCGGAACCAGGGATGCGGCAGGCGCAGTATCCGGAGTCGATTCAGAGGAGGATCATACAGCTCAGGGAACTTGCGGATACGGCGGTGGACAAGTTGGAGTTGGTGATCTTGATGCAACAGAAGTGCTGTTCGGTACCGGTTCCCGAGGAGTGGGTACTGCGGGTGAAGATCTTCAAGGCACATGTACGATTCGCTCTCTCCTGTTTGCAGGCTGGTATCGTGCGGGGGGGGGGGGGGGGGGCCCGAAAAATATTTTTTATAAAAG
>CAYUVJ010000434.1:0-2456 GCA_964447955.1 uncultured Gemmatimonadota bacterium | reverse complement strand
GGGAAGCTGGTATCACATCATCCAGCTGCCGTTCCTCCGCCGCAGTCCTCCGGCAGCCGGAAGTCTGACTCCCAGCCCGGAGAGAGCACCCATGACCGGTATCGCTTCCCCCTCCATCGACCTGTCCACCGGCCGATCCGGCCTCCTCCCTTCGATCCCGTCCCGCCTGACTCTGCTCCTGCTGGGCCTGCTGTCGACGGCTCCTGCTGTCCGGGCCCAGCCGGGATTGCAGGTCATCGACCTGACCGTCGAGCGGATGCTCGAACTGGGTCTGCGGGACAGTTACCAGGTGCGCCGGCTGGTGCTGGAGGTGGAGCGGACCCGCAGCCTGCTGCAGGCCGAACAGGCCGGCCTGAAGTCGCGGGTCGAGCTTGAGGTCCTGGCCCCCGAGTTCGAAGCCATCACCGACTACAAGTGGAACTCCACCCTCCAGCGGAACGAACTCATCCACGAGAACACGCGCCGCTCCCAGGCGAACCTGTCGGTCCGGCAGCCGGTGATCCTCTTCGGCTATCCGACCAACGGCTACCTATCGCTCAACACCCGGATCTACCGCTACTCACAGCTGGGCGAGGAGCGGGACGTGCGGTACTACCATCGCTACTTCGTGGCCTACGACCAGCCCCTCTTCCAGCCCAACGAGATGCGACACGACCTGGAAGAAGCCCGACTCGACCTGGAGGAGGCGGAGCTGGATTACCAGGACGAGGTCATCGAGATGCTCGACGACCTCTCGGACGAGTACTACGGGCTCGTGGAAGCCGCCTACGAGCGCCAGATCGCCGAGTCGAGGGTGACCGACATCGAGGACGCGACCGCGGCCGCCCGCGCCCTGGCGGCCAGCGACCCGGGACGGACGATCGAACTGGACCAGCTTCAGGTCGAACTGGCCAACGCGCGCGAACAGGTCCAGCAGGCGGCCAGCAGTTACCGTCTCCAGGCCGAGAGCATCAAGCAGAGCCTGCGTCTGGCGCTTTCGGACTCGATCCTGGTCAGGCCCCATCTGGAGGTCCACCCGGTCAACGTCGATCCGGCCCAGGCCCTGGAGTACGCCCGGACCCTCTCCCCAAACCTGCGCAATCTCGCCATCCAGCTGCGCGGCAGCGAGATCGACCTGGCCCAGACCAAGGGACGGGACTCGTTCCGGATCGATCTGGAACTGACCTACGGGCGGGAAACCCAGGATGAGCGGTTCAATCAACTCTGGACCGAGCCCAAGGACTCCTACACCCTAAACGTGGAAGCCACCCTGCCCATCTGGGACTGGGGCGAGCGCCGCTATCGGATACGGGCAAGCGAGCACTCCCTGCAGCGGACCAACGTCCAGATCGAGGAGACCGAATCGAGAATCGAGTCGAACGTCCGCAACGTGATCGTGAACCTGGAGGAGTATGAACAGCGGGCCCTCAACATGCAGGAGAACCTGACGCTGGCCGAACGGATCACCACCTCCTATCTGGACCGGTACCGGGCGGGTGAGATCACACTGGTCAATCTCCTCCAGACCATCAACCGGGAGTCAGACACGGCCGCGAACTTCCTGGAAGCCTATCTGGACTACCAGCAGCAGCTGCTGCGGCTGCGCGAGCTGACTCATTTCGACTTCGAGTATGGCCTGCCGGTGTCCGAGCGGTTCCCGGTCACCACCGGCGGATAGGAGTGAGCCGGGGCCATCTTGGCCTTTGCGGCGGGCCTGGATAGTCGGATACTGGGATCGAGAGGCATGACCGCGCTGCTGGGCCGGACGCGGTCGAGCCTATGGGCCTCGAGGCCGACGCAGTCAGGTGGCGGTGATGCGGATACAGCGCTTATCCAGGTTCCTGCTGATCACCGGGATCCTCTTCCTCATCGGTCCGGTGTGGTTCGATCCGGTACCTGTCCCCTCTCTGCCCGATGCGATGGGCGCCCTGCAGTTCCTGAACCGCCAGCGCGCCTATCCCGGCCGGGACATCCCGGAAAGCGCCTACCACCGGGCCTTCGAGCGTCTCTCCCCGGAAGTCAGGTTGAGCCGTGGTGTCGGAGCCCGCTCGACCGGGGCCACCACACCCGAGCCTGCTCCCTGGCAGCCGATCGGACCGTGGAACGTCGGTGGTCGAACCAACGTACTGGCGATCAATCCGCTTGATCCCGACATCCTGCTGGCTGGGGCCGCCAGCGGCGGGCTCTGGCGCTCCGACACGAGGGGTGAGGGCTCCAAGGCATGGCACTATGTCGAGACCGGCTTCCCCGTCCTGGGGGTCAACGCCATCGTCATCGACCCGGTAGACACCGCCAACGTCTACATCGGCACCGGGGAGGTGTACGGCCGTGACACCTCGATCGGCGGTCTCTATATCCGTACCACCCGCGGCAGTTACGGGATCGGCATCCTCCGGAGCAATGACGGGGGGCTCACCTGGTCGAAGAGTCTGGACTGGTCGTACGACCAGCGCCGGGGCGTCCTCGACCTGGCCATC
>CAYUVJ010000433.1:0-2458 GCA_964447955.1 uncultured Gemmatimonadota bacterium | reverse complement strand
TGGCGCCGAGCGCCCGCCGGTCGGCGTCCGGGTCGTAAGTGTAGGCGTAGTCGAGACGCCAGCCTCGATGGACGAAACCGGCCCCGGCCGACAGGGTGTTCCAACCCTCACCGAGCCGGTGGCCGAGACGCAGCCGCAGCGCCTGATGGGCTGCTTCCACACCCAACCGCAACTGAGTCCAGTCGTCGGCCGGCCGCCAGAGGTCGAAGCCGGCCCTGAGCGACCATTCTCCCAGACGGTACGGCTCGGTCAGGGCCAGGCCGAACGCGGTCGTCCAGGGCAACCGCGGCCGCTCGGTCTCGAAGGCCCCCATCCGACCGATGTTGCGGACCGCCAGACCGGCCCGCAGCCAGCTCAGCCGGGGAAGGATGACCTGGACCCCGACGTCCAGAGCCACTCCGAAGGCGTCGGCCAGGTCGAGTTTCTCGTAGAGGAGCTTGACCCCCAGACCGGCGTCCAGTCCTTCGGCCAGCCGGAGCGCACCGCTGACGGTGCCCACCAGGTCGTAGGCCGAGGTCAGGGCCAGCGGCTCGGGGGTCGGTCCCTCCCGGACTTCGATGCCGTCCAGACCGGAGTAATGGAGCTGGACGCTGAGTCCCGCCCGGCCAACCCGGGTAGCCCAGGCCAGCGCGGTCTGTTCCGCCTCTCCGAAGAGACGGGAGCCCGTCAGTTCCAGCCGCGGACCGAGCCCGGCGGCGGCGGCCGGGTTCCAGTAGACGGCGTCGGCCCCGACCCCCGGCCAGGCTGTCAACCCCTCGGCCAGGGCGGAACCGACCGGACCCAGCCCACCGTTGAGCAGGGTCAGGGCATAGGTCCCCGCATCCGGATGGATCGACTGGGCGCGGACGTTCCGGACTCCGAGCGGCGAGACCGTCAACAGGAACGCGCCGACCATCAGCGCAACGATGCGGTCCACTCGGTGCCCGATACCAGGACTCATATCCGTTCTTCCCCCTCCACCTGCAGGGCTCCGGAGTCGGCGGCCGCCCGTTCCACGGCGATGTAGACCTCACGCAGGGGCAGCCCCTTTTCCCGCGCCAGCGCCCGGCAGGCCTCGAACTCCGGATGCACCCGCCAGGCGGAGTCGCCGGAGAGCCGGGAGAGTTTCACCGCGACCGGTCCCAGCGGGGTGGTGATGATGCCCCTGGCCCGGGGCAGCACTACCCGGTCGCGGGTCCCCACTCGCAGGCCGAGGGTCCCGGTCTCCATGAACACGATGCGCTCCAGGGCCGACGCCCGGGCGGGTTCGGCCAGTACCGTCAGGGCGGTACCCGGCCGGCCCTTCTTCATGACCACCGGGGTCAGCCAGGCATCCCGCGCCCCGGCTTCCAGCAGACGGTCGACCAGATGAGGCCAGAGTTCCGGTGACAGGTCGTCCACGACCGTCTCGAGCACACAGACCACGTCCCGTACCCCGGCGGCGGATTCCCCGGCCCGTCCGAGGGATGCCCGCAGCAGATTGGGGCGGCCGCTCAGTTCGCGGGTCCCGGCCCCGTAACCCACCCGTTCGACCTCCAGGCAGACCTCCCGTGTGAACCCCTCGACCAGGGTCGTCAGCAGGGCGGCACCGGTGGGGGTGATGAGTTCGAACGGGACGTCGATCCGTTCCACCGGGATCCCTTCGAGCAGGTAGGCGGTGGCCGGTGCCGGCACGGGCAATCGTCCGTGAGCGGACTCGATCTCTCCCCAGCCCTCCCGAGGAGGAGCGGAGAGGACCCGCTCGGGTCCCAGATGGTCGAGCGCGGCCACGGAGCCGACCACATCGACCACCGCGTCCAGCGCCCCGACCTCGTGCAGGTGGACCCGGGCCGGTTCGGTCCCGTGGACCCTCGCCTCGGCCGCCATCAGACGCTCGAACACCCGCTGGGACCGCTCCCGCACTCCCGGCTCCAACCCGGACGAGGCGATGCGTTCGAGCACCTCGCTGGCCGGGGTGGCTGGGCCGTGTCCGGCGTGGTCGTGTCCGTGGGCATCGACCGGCAGCTCCGCCCGACCGTCCACCAGGACATCCACCTTCGTCCCCATGATCCCGCCGCGGCCCAGCCGGCGGGTCGCGATGCGGACCCGGTCGGCCAGGCCCAGGGCGGCCACCTGGTCTTCCAGGCAGGAGACCGGCACTCCCAGGTCGACCAGCGCACCCAGCAGCATGTCGCCGCTGATACCCGAGAAGGGTTCCAGGTAGAGGATCTTCATGCCCCGGCCTCCAGGATGCGGGCCGCGGCATAGGCGGCTCCGAACCCGTTGTCGATCCCGACCACGGTGCCGCCGCTCGCGCACGACGCGTGCATCGCGAGCAGGGCGGTGACCCCTTCGAAGCTCGAGCCGTATCCCACCGAGGTGGGCACGGCCACCACCGGACCGGCCGTGAGGCCACCGACGACGCTGGCCAGCGCACCTTCCATGCCGGCCACCACGATCACCACATCCGCTGCGGTGACGCGGTCGATGTGGGCGAGCA
>CAYUVJ010000432.1:0-2459 GCA_964447955.1 uncultured Gemmatimonadota bacterium | reverse complement strand
GGCCCGTTCTGAGCTTGTCCGTCTTCCGTCACGGAGCCCGGCCGGCACCCTCAGGGACGGTTGCGCGCCAGCACTCCGGTCCCATCCGGCGGTCCTGGCCCCGCTGCTGTTCCTGACCTTGGCCCTGACCCTCCGGCCGGATACAGCGGTCCGGGCCCAGGAGTTTCCGGGCATCACCGGCTGGGAACCGGTCACCGAGGTCCGCACCTACTTCGCCGACAACCTCTGGGAGTACATCAACGGGGCCGCCGAACTGTTCGTGAGCTATGACGTCCTGGAGTGCCGGACCCGGGATGTGGCCGCCGACGGGATCGTGGTCACCGTCGAACTCTATGACATGAGCAGTCGCCTGAACGCCTGGGGGATCTTCCTGCGGGAGCGGCCGGACGAACCAGCGATACCGGTCGCCGAGGCCACGACCGCCGTCCTCTCCCTGCCCTGGCAGGGGCTCCTGCTCAAGGGTGCGTACTACGTGAAGCTCAACGTGGTCGAGGGCGAGCTGACCGGGACCTCGGGAACCGCCCTGCTGACGGCCGTAGCCGCCGCCCTGCCCGGTTCCCCGGAGCTCCCGCCGGAACTCGCCGCCCTGCCTTCGACCGCCCGCGAGAGCGGCAGCGAGGGCTATCAGCGGGTCGGATTCGCCGGCCGTCCCGAACTCCGGCAGTGCCTCTTCGCCCGCTATCATCTGCCGCCAGGCGGGGATTTCACCGGATTCGTGGTGGTCGACACGCCGGAGGCCACCGGGGACGAGGTCTTCGCCGGCCTGGATGAGGGCTGGGAGGATCTCCCCTTCCCGGTCGGGACCGCCCGGGTCCGGGAGATCCCCTACCAGGGGCTGGTCGGTGTGGTCCGTACCCCGGACGGGGTGTTCGGGGCGGCCGAGGCGCCCGACCGGGCGGCCCTCACCGCCCGGCTCGAACTGCTGACCGGCCGGTCACGAGCGGGCGACTACAGGTAGGGAGAGAAGAGCCGGGCGGCCGAATCCCGGAGCTGGACCGGCAGGCCACGGGCATCGATCTCCTCCGGGGTCACCTGCCGGGAGCGCGCCTTGGTATCCTCGAAGTGCCGGATCATGGCCGCGGTGAGGACCTCGTCGTAGACCTCCAGGTTGAACTCGAAGTTCAGGCGCAGACTGCGCGGGTCCAGGTTGGCCGAGCCCACCTGGGTGTAATGGTCGTCCACCAGCAGGAGCTTGGTGTGGGCGAACGGCGCCGGCTGGTACCAGATCCGTACCCCGTGCTCGATCAGTTCCTCGTGGAAGGACCGGGACGCCCAGTCCACTGCCGGATGGTTGTTCATCTCGGGGAGCACGACGTCCACGGTCACCCCGCTGAGCGCCGTCACGCAGAGTGAGGCGACGAGTTCCCGCTCGGGCACGAAGTAAGGGGTCATGATGCGGAGGCGGTAGCGGGCCGCGTCGATGGCACCCAGCACGATCCACTGGAGTTTCTCGAAATCCTCGTTGGGCCCCGCACTGATGCCCCGGCAGAAGGCCGGATCGCAGCAATCCATCGCCGGGTATTCGATCTCGGTCATCGGCTCCCCGGTCGAGAACGACCAGTCCTCCAGGAAGGCCTCCATCATCTCGGCCAGGATCGGTCCGGTGACCCGGAAGTGCAGGTCGGTCACCCGGTTCGGGTTCCCGGGCAGGGTTACCAGGTGCCGGTCGCCGATGTTCATGCCCCCGGTGAAACCGACCGCTCCGTCCGCCAACAGGAGTTTGCGGTGGTTGCGAAGATTGAGGTGGAAACGAGTACGCCGCAGGTTGAAGGGCAGATACTCGGCATACCTGAGTCCCGCCGCCTGCATCAGCTTCCGAGACCGTGGTCGGGAGTAGAACTGGCCGAACCCGTCGAGCAGGACCCGCACGTCCACTCCCCGGTCCCGGGCGGCCGCCAGGGCCTCGATGAACCGTTCCCCCGTCCGGTTGCTCTCGAAGATGTAGGTCGAGAGATACAGCGACTCCCGGGCGCCGCCGATGGCTTCCAGCATGGCCGGGTAGGCCTGTTCCCCGTTGTGCAATGCCTCCACCCGGTTCCCGGGCAGCAGCGGACGCCTTGTCACCCGGTCGCTGGCCCGCAGGAGCGGATCGTAGTGCTCGGGGATGTGTTCGTGGATCCTCTCCGGGGGGGCGAAGATCCCATAATCGTACCCCCGTGAGCGGTAGCGGCTCTTCCAGCCGGCCTGGTACTTGCGGGCCCGGGTCCGGATACGGTTGACCCCGAGCAGCCAGTAGAAGAAGGCCCCGAACCCCGGGACGAAGAGACAGACGGCCACCCAGCCGATGCCCGAACGAGGGTCGCGCTTACGCAGCAGGGCATGGATCGCCGAGTAGAGGGAGAAACCGGCGACGGCGATGCGGAACGACCAGACGACCACGTCAGGCATGGGTGTTCAGATCCCTTCCACTCAACTACTCGGGCAACTCTCAATATATAGCACCTACGCGGGTTTGCGGT
>CAYUVJ010000431.1:0-2465 GCA_964447955.1 uncultured Gemmatimonadota bacterium | reverse complement strand
GGGTCCTGCCGCAAGAGCGTTCGCAGGGCCTTGGAGAAGGTGAGGCCGATCTTCCCGAAGCCTACGTGTTCGAGACCGGAGTCAACCGCTGGCGCACCTTCGATGTCTGGCCGCCGGCCGGGGCCGCAACCCGCTTCCTCTACGCGCAGGACGGCGGCCGCCTCGACTGGTCCGCTCCCACCGTCACGAGCGAGCAGTACGACGAATACGTGAGCGACCCGGACAAGCCCGTTCCCCATACCTCCCAGATCCACCCCGGGATGAACCGGCCGTATATGACGGACGACCAGCGGTTCGCGGCCCGCCGTCCCGACGTGCTGACCTACCAGACCGGGATCCTGGGTGAGGATGTCACCCTGGTCGGGCCGGTGATCGCGGAACTCTGGGTCTCCACTTCCGGGACCGCTTCTGACTGGGTTGTGAAACTGATCGACGTCTTCCCGGGCGATGCCCCCGATCACGAAGGACTGAGACCTTACGAACGGATGGGCGACTACCAGATGATGGTCCGCAGCGAGGTGATCAGGGGACGGTTCCGCAACAGCAACGAGCATCCCGAGCCGTTCGTCCCCGACCAGCCCACCCTGGTCCGGCTGCCGCTGCAGGACGTCCTGCACAACTTCCAGAAAGGGCACCGGATCATGGTCCAGGTGCAGAGCACCTGGTTCCCGCTGGTGGACCGCAATCCCCAGAAGTACGTGGAGAACATCTACCTGGCCGATGAGGGGGATTTCATCAAGGCGACCCAGCGCATCTATCGCTCGCGCACGCATCCGACCCGGTTCCAGGTCGGGGTATTGCCGGCGAACCGGCACTAGTCCGAAGAGACGGAAGCAGGGTTCACCCGGAGATATCAGGCGAATCCCAGCCGTTCTTCCAGCTTGGTGAGCAGGTCGATGGCGGCCTCGCTCACCACCGTGCCGGGTCCGAAGACGGCCGTCACCCCCAGGTCGAAGAGGGTCTGGTAGTCCTCGGGGGGGACCACCCCACCCACCACCACCAGGATGTCGTCCCGGCCCAGCCCGGTAAGCTCGGCGATCAACTGGGGGACCAGGGTCAGGTGCCCGGCGGCCAGCGAGGAGACCCCGACGATGTGCACGTCGTTCTCCACCGCCTGCCGGGCGGTCTCCACGGGGGTCTGGAAGAGGGGTCCGATGTCCACGTCGAAACCCAGGTCGGCGAAGGCGGTGGCGATGACCTTCTGCCCCCGGTCGTGCCCGTCCTGACCCATCTTGGCCACCAGGATGCGGGGACGGCGTCCCTCATGCTCTGCGAACCGTTCGGCCTGCGCCACCACCCGGCGGATGCCTGCTTCAGGATCGGTCCCTCCGCCGGCCAGCTCGCCCCCGTAGACCCCGACCACCGAGCGGATGTCGGCCTGGTGGCGGCCATAGACCTGCTCGAGCGCCGCCGAGACCTCCCCTACCGTGGCCTGGGCCCGGGCGGCTTCCACGGCCAGTTCGAGCAGGTTCCCCTCCCCCGTCCCGGCCGATTCCGTCAGAGCGGCCAGGGCGGTCTCGACCCGGCGGATATCCCGCTGGGCCCGCAGCTGCTCGAGCCGGCGGATCTGGGATTCCCGGACCGCGCTGTTGTCCACCTTGAGGACCTGGACCCCACCTTCCCCGGTCTCCTCCTCGATCTGCCAGCGGTTGATACCGACCACGGTCTGTCGTCCGCTGTCGATCCGGGCCTGGGTGCGGGCGGCGGCCTCCTCGATGCGCAGCTTGGGGATGCCGGCCTCGATGGCCCGGGCCATCCCGCCGTGCTCCTCGACCTCACGGATGTGCTCCCAGGCCCGCCGGGCCAGGTCGTGGGTCAGCCGTTCCACATAGTAGGAGCCGGCCCAGGGGTCGACCGTGCGGCAGGTGTCGGTCTCCTGCTGCAGGAAGAGCTGGGTGTTGCGGGCGATGCGGGCGCTGAAGTCGGTCGGCAGGGCCAGCGCCTCGTCCAGGGCGTTGGTGTGCAGGCTCTGGGTGTGCCCCTGGGTGGCCGCCATCGCCTCGATACAGGTGCGGATGACGTTGTTGAAGACGTCCTGTGCGGTCAGGCTCCAGCCGCTGGTCTGGCAGTGGGTGCGCAGGGACATGCTCCTGGGATTCTGCGGATCGAACTGCCGGATGAGCCGGGCCCAGACCATGCGGGCGGCCCGCAGCTTGGCCACCTCCATGAAGAAGTTCATCCCCACACCCCAGAAGAAGGAGATGCGCGGGGCGAATGCGTCGATGCCCAGCCCGGCGGCCAGACCGGCCCGCACGTACTCCACCCCGTCGGCCAGGGTATAGGCCATTTCCAGGTCGGCGGTGGCCCCCGCTTCCTGCATGTGATAACCGGAGACGGATATGGAGTTGAACTTCGGCATGTGGCGGCTGGTGTAGGCGATGATGTCCCCCACGATGCGCATGCTGGGTGTGGGCGGGTAGATGTAGGTGTTGCGCACCATGAACTCTTTGAGGATGTCGTTCTGG
>CAYUVJ010000430.1:0-2472 GCA_964447955.1 uncultured Gemmatimonadota bacterium | reverse complement strand
AGCAGCGTGTAGAGCCGCCGGCTCTGCATGCTCTCGCGGATGAGGTCGGCCATGGTGCGCACGTCCCCCAGCGGCAGCAGGGGATCGAGTTCGACGACCGCCGAGCGCACCAGCGGGACCAGGGCGGTCGGGTCTCCCGTGGCACGCAGGACCAGGTAGTTGTTCGTGCGGGTGAGCGCTGTGACCGGATGGTAGCGCTCGGGCAGGGTGGGATAGAGGATCCCCCACTGCCGGCAGTCCTCGACCACCCCCACCACCGTCGCGTACCAGTCGGGTTCCTCGTTGTTGGCGCGGATCCGCTGCCCGATCGGGTCCCCCTCCGGCCAGTACTGCCGGACGAAGGCCTCGTTGACGATGACCGGCAGGTCGAGCACCTCGGTGTCCGGGACGGTCATCTCGCCGGTCGTGAAGGTCCGCCCGCGTACGATCTCGATGCCCATGGCCTCGAAGTAGCCGGGGCTGGCTAAGGAGACTTCCACCAGCGGTCGCCGTTCCTCGGGATCGTAGACCTCCCCTTCCGCCAGGATGCTGCCGTTGGTCCCGCCCAGGGTGGGCAGCTTGGTGGTCACCCCGGCCGCGGCCACCCCGGGGGAACCCTCCAGCCGCTCCAGGAGCCGGTCCCAGAAGGTCTTCCTCTGCTCCAGGGTCTCGTAGCCGGGTCCGCTGATCTGGAAGGAGACCACCAGCACCTCTTCGGTGTCGAACCCCTGCGGTTCCCGGGCGATGTTGCGGAAGCTCAGGAAGAGGAGGAGGGCGGCATTGACCAGCATCAGGGCCAGGGCGATCTGGGCCACCACCAGGGAATTGAGGGCGCGGTTGCGCTTCCGCCCCCCGGTCCGGCTGCCTCCTCCCCCGGTCAGGGTGCTCACCAGGTCGGTCCGGGCGGCGAAGAGGGCGGGAGCGAGCCCGAAGACCAGCCCGGTGACGAGCATGGCCAGGAAGGCGAAGAGCAGGACCCAGCCGTCGATGGCGATCCCCTCCACCCGGGGGATGGTGGGGGGGAAGAACCCCTTGAGGACCCCCAGGCTGGCGTAGGCCAGGAACACCCCGGCGATCCCGCCCAGGATCGAGAGCAGGGCGCTCTCGGTGAGCAGCTGGCGGACGATGCGCCGCCCGCCGGCCCCCATCGAGGAGCGGATGGCGATCTCGGTCTGCCGCCCCGCCCCCCTGGCCAGCTTCATACTGGCGATGTTGGCGCAGCCGGCGAAGAGGACCAGGCTCACGATAATGAGCAGTACGACCAGGATCACGTTCACCCCGCCCAGCGCCCTCCGCATCAGCGGATCGATCCAGACATCGACCAGGGCGTTGGTGTGCGGATAGAGCTCACGCAGGCGGGCCGAGATGGCCTTCAGGTCGGCCTGGGCCTGGTTGACGCTCACTCTGTCCTTCAGCCGGCCCACCGCCGCCAGCCAGTGGGAACCCCGGCCCTCTGCTCGGGAGAGCTCGACGGGGGTGATCAGTTGGACCGGTTCGGCCCTCCCCCAGGGACTGGGGAACTCGAACTCGGGAGGGAGCACGCCGATGACCTGCCAGCTCTCCCGGTCGAGGGTGATCGAGCGGCCGACCACGCCCGGGTCCCCCTGGAATTCGTCCTTCCAGTACTGGTGCCCCAGCACCACCACGTGGTTGCTGCCGGCCGCCTCCTCCTCTTCAGTGAAGTACCGTCCGTGCTGAGGAGGCAGGCCCAGGACCGTCAGCACCCCGGCGGTGGCCGCGACCCCCCGGATCCGCACGGGCTCGTCGCCGAGGGCGGTGTTGAACCAGCGGAAGGTGTAGACCCCCAGTTCCTGGAAGGAGCTGTTCTGATCCCGGAAGTCGTGGTAGTCGGGTCCGGTCAGCGGCTGGTAGTTGCGGCTACCCCGGGTGGAACCCAACCCTCCCTCCCAGACGGCCACGATGCGGTCGGATCCGGGATAGGGCATCGGCCTCAGCATCAGCCCCTTGAGCATGCTGAAGACGGCCACGTTGGCCCCGATCCCGACCGCCAGGATGAGGACGGCGACCAGGGTGAAACCGGGGGCCTTCTGCAGGGTACGCCCGGCGAAACGCAGGTCCTGGCGCAGCTGGTCCAGGAGCAGGGTGAGCGACCTGCGCTGGTCACCACGGCGCAGGATGGCCCGGGAACGCCGACCGACCTCCGCGGGATCGCCGAACCGTCGTCGGGCCTCCCGCCGGGCCGCCTCGGGTTTCCAGCCCTCACGCACCAGGTCCTCGGCCAGCAGTTCGATGCCGTTGCGCAGTTCTTTCTCCACGGTCTCCTCGATCGGACGGTTCCGCACGTCGGGTCGGCGGCCGTCGATGTGGGCCTTCTTCTTCCAGTCCCGGCCGTCGCTCATAGTCACGCCTCCGTGGTGCGAAGGACCCGGTCCATGGCCACCACGTACCGGTCCCAGTCGGCGGTCTGCAGGGCCAGCTGCCGCCGGCCCTCCGGGGAGGGCTGGTAGAAGCGGACCTCCCGTCCGGTCGGGG
>CAYUVJ010000429.1:0-2473 GCA_964447955.1 uncultured Gemmatimonadota bacterium | reverse complement strand
GCACGTGCTGCTGGGGCTGGACCGAACCCCCCATCACCCCGTAGCTCATGAACAGGTCCTCCCCCTTGAAGACCATGGCCGGGATGATGGTGTGGAAGGGCCGCTTGCGCGGGGCGTAGGCGTTGACGTGGTCGGGGTCGAGGGAGAAGAGGGAGCCCCGGTTCTGCAGGGTGAAGCCGTAGCCGGGGACCACCAGCCCGGAGCCGAACTCGCTGTAGATGCTGTATATGAACGAGACGGCGTTGTGCTCGGCGTCCATCACGGTCAGGTAGACAGTGTCGCCGGGGCCCTCGATGCCCGAGGCGACCCGCTGGGCGGCATGTGACGGGACGATCCGCTCGAACTGTGACCTCGCGTAATCGTCCGAGATCATTTTCTCGACGGGCAGGTCGTTGAAGGTCGGGTCGGCGTTCCAGCGATTGATGTCGGCATAGGCCAGCTTCTTGGCCTCGATCAGGTAGTGGAGATACTCGGCCGAGTTGTGCCCCAGGGAAGCCACGTCCACGTGGGCGAGGATCTTGAGCATCTCCAGGGCCGCGATCCCCTGCCCGTTGGGCGGGAGTTCGTAGAGCCGGTAGTCGCCGAAGTCGGCATGGATCGGTTCCACCCAGTCTGAAGTGTGCTCCCGCAGGTCCTCCCGGGTCAGGAAGCCCCCCTTCTCGCGACCGTAGGCCACGATGGCCTCGGCGATGGGGCCGTCATAGAAGGCCTCCCGCCCCCCTTCGGCGATCAACCGCAGGGTCTTCGCCAGGTCGCGGTTGACCAGCACTTCGCCCACCATGGGGGGGCGGCCGTCGATGAGCCAGGTGGCGGCGGTCGAGGGTTCGGCCTGGAGCTTGCGGCGGTTGTTCACGAAGGTGCGCTGGATGAGTTCGCTCACCGGAAAGCCGTGTTCCGCGTAGTGGATGGCCGGGGCCAGCACCTCGGCCATGCTCATGGTGCCGTAGGTCCCCAGCAGTTCGAACCAGCCGTCGACCGCTCCCGGGACGGTGACCGAGTAGATCCCTCCGATACCTCGGCGTCCCTCCTCGGTGAGCCGGGCCCGCAGTTCCTCCAGGGTGGCCCCGGCCGCCGCCCGGCCGCTGGCGTTGATGCCGACCAGCTTGCGCTCGGCGGCCAGCCAGACCAGGGCGAAGAGGTCCCCGCCCAGGCTGGTGGCGGCCGGTTCGACCACCGTAAGTACCGCCGCGGTGGCAACGGCCGCATCCACCGCGTTCCCACCCTGCTTGAGGATGTCGAGTCCGGCGTTGGCGGCCAGCGGCTGGCTGGTGGCCACCACTCCCCGCAGACCCATGACCGCGGAGCGGCGGGTCTCGAACTCGAAGGTCGGCCGGATCGAGGGTTCACGACGGGTCATCTCGACCTCCGGGAGGGTCTGGGAACGGCCGCAGCCGGTCGACAGGGTCAGGAGCAGGGCGAGGGCGGAGGCCGCCGCCAGGGTCCAGGGGTGACGGACGGATTCGGGCACGTTCACACCTCCGACGGGATTCGGTCCGCCCGGGAGACGGACCGGGACCTGGATCGCACCAACCGAAGATGGCCCGCCACTGCCCAGATTCCAAGGAACGAGTGAACGGAAGATTAGCGGATCAAGCTTATCCCATGAGCGAGAGCCCAATACTGAAGAAGAGCAGATCGGATCGGGAACGTTGGATCTCCATTATCAGCCGGTCATCCTGGATTTCGACAGCCCCTTTCCTCAGATATTGTGCCTCTCCACCGAAGAGGTAGCGGGTATTCAGGTTCAGATAAAGTGACAGGGGATTGTCGGATTTATTGAATTCTACAATCCGGATGCGTATCCCGCCGCCCAATCCATAGCTCAGCGCCTGATCCGAGTGCAGTGTCTCCGAATCGAAATCGCGCATATAGTAGAATGTTTTACCGATCAAAAGGGGATAGGCGCTGCTCTCTCCTGTGTGCGATTGTGCATAGAAGCACTTCATCCCCAACAGGAGATCCAGGTAGGGTTTGATTCCGGTCTTCATGAGCTCAAAGCGCGCGATTAAATGAAAGAGAAAGATATCGTAGCTGTAGGTTTCATTCGGTGAGGATCCGGGCAGAGAACCCAGGATATCCCTTCTGCTTTCTCTGCCAAAATTAGCAACGGTCAGATGGCCCCCCAGAGCAAACGGTATTCCACGCGGATGATAGGTGCCCGCAAACTCTATTCCCCATGCTGCCTGTCCGATATGCTCCCCTAACTGCCCGACGGGAATACCACTGAGGGCCTTCAGTTCCACCTCCACCCTCTCCTGGGCGGCAGCAGCCGTAGACATGCTCAGGGAAAACAGGATGCAGAGCAGACTGGTGAGTTGGATCCCTGCTGCCCGGGAGTCGAGAATCCGGTTCAGAATATGCATGTCTCTTTTACTCCTCAATTACTCTTTCCCCTCGACGATACGGTCGGCCAGCTCCTGTTGGGACAGGTCTTTCTCGATACGGGCCAGTTTCATGGGGTATAGGAAGTTCG
>CAYUVJ010000428.1:0-2483 GCA_964447955.1 uncultured Gemmatimonadota bacterium | reverse complement strand
TGGGGATCCGGACGGTCCGCTCTGGAGACTATCCGCCGAGGGCACGACGGTGGCGGCCGATTCCACCAAGGTCGTCCGACTGCTGCGCAGCGCCGCCTCGCTCCGGGCCGGTGACTTCCCAGCCGTCGGAGAGATGGTAGACGCCGACTGGAGCACACCGACCATGCGGCTGGTCCTGGTGCTCGACGACGGGTCACGCTACGGCGTGAACGCCGCGGCTCGGGAGGGGGACAGCAGTCGTCAGTGGATCCGCAAGGACGGAGACGAGACCGTCTTCATCATCTATCGGAGTTCGCTCGACCCTATCCGACGGACGAGGGAGCAGCTCCAGCCGGAGACGGCGCCGGTGGGTTCGTCGGGTCGCTGAGCCGGGCCAGCACGATGCGGGCGATGTCGACCGCCGCCTCAGGACGGGCGAGGCGGCGGCCGGCCGAACTCATCGCGGCCAGCCGTTCCGGGTCGGAGAGCAGTTCTTCGACCCGGGGAGGGACGGCGAAGGGCTGACTGGCCCGGACCGCGGCCCCCCGTTCCAGCAGGTAGTCGGCGTTGCGCTCCTCCTGCCCGGTGTAAGGCTTGAAGATGACCATCGGAGTACCGCAGGCCAGGCACTCCGAACTGGTCAGTCCCCCGGCTTTCCCGACCACCAGGGTGGCGGCACAGAAGAGCTCGTGGATCCACTCGATGTGGGTGAGCATCTGCAGCCGCAGGTGAGGACCCGGGTCGAAACCTTCCACCAGAGCTCTCATCCGCCGGTTCTCCCCCACGATCACGGCCAGATCGATCGGCCGTTCCAGGGCCACCAGCCCCTGCAGGATCCGGTTCATGTGTCCGGTGTTCTGGAAGGCGGCCATGACCGCCACCAAAGGGGTGTCCGGGCGACGGATCAGATGCCGGGCCCCGTGCTCCCCGGACGGCGGTTGGCGGAAGATGCGCCGCAGCGGGATGCCAGCGACATGGATCCAGTCGGGATCCAGTTGCAGATACCCGCTCACCGGCAGCATCTCGGAACGCTGGGTGTGGGTGGGGACGAAATAGGCGTCCATCCCCGGCTCGAGCCAGATGGTGTGGGTGGTGTAGTCGGTGGTCACGGTCGCGGCCCAGGTGTCGAGCTTGCCAGCTCGTCGCATGTCGGACAGGACCGCCGTACAGAGGAAGTGGACCGAGAGGACGGCCAGGGGCTTCCGCCGGCGCACATAGCGGCGGAAGTCATCCGCCATCCACCAGCGCAGTCCCTTGACCAGCGGCGGCGCCGGCTTGAGGTTCTTCATGTCCTCGTGCCACTCGTAGGCCGCCCGCCAGATGTGGGGGAGCCGCTGCACCGTCCAGAGGTAGCCGTCACTGTAGGCTTTCCGGAACCAGCCCGGGGTCAGGGCGAGCAGATCGACCGTCTCGATCTCGCCCGGCCAGCCGGCATCCCGCAGGCCTTCGACCAGCGCGTTCGCCGCGCTCCGGTGTCCCCCTCCAGCCGAGACATAGGCCACCATTATGGGGCGGGTGGTGTCCACAGCCCGGATTCTACCGGAGAGCCGGGGGGGATTGTCCAGCACGGCGGGATTGACCGGTACCGGTCGGCGGGGTGACCATCCGGGGGTCTTCCTCAACCTCTGACCCCGGAGGCTCCCTGGTGTCCGGTGACCGACTGAGCAGACCGCTCCCCTACCTGCTGCCGCTGTTGCTGGTTGTGTCCCTCTTCGTCCCGGCCTCTGACGTACGGGGCCAGAGTGGGGGGGAGGGGGACGGAGACGGTCCCCGGCTGCGGGGTCCGGCCCGGTCCGGAGCCTATGTCGACGCCATCGGCAGGACGGCCGCCTGGCTGGGGGATGAGCAGGGACGTATGGAGGCCTGGATCTGGCCCTGGAAGCTCGGGCACGACCTCGATCTGGCGGTCCGGACCGGGGAGGTGGGTGGGGAGGTCCCCCTGGGACCGCTGGCCCGGGAGGTCACGGTCCGTCCCTGGTCGGTCGAGATCACCTATGTCCACTCCCGTTTCCGCATCCGGCAGACCCTGTTCGCCCATGCCTCCGAACCCCTGCTCTTCGCCCGCTTCGAGGTGAACGGCGTGCTCGGTTCGCCCGAGGGGGCCCGGGGTGTGGAGGCGCCGGCCCATCAACTGGCACAAGCCGTGGCTTTCGAGATCCCGGTCACCCGTCAGCGGGCAGCCGAAGGTCCGATCCTGCTGGTGGCCACGGCCGGCAGCGAGCCGCGGGAGGAGACCATCGCTCGCTGGCAGGCGGCCGTCGCCGCCGGGGAGGGCTACGAGGTCCTGACCCTGGAGGTGGGACCGGCGGACGGCATACCCGTCGGGGTCGACGACTACCGGCGGTTCAGTATCCGGATCGAGGTGGGCTGAAGGGGTTCGGGAAGTGTCAGAAGAAGCGGCGCCGCTGCCTCCGTTTTTCCCGGGAGTCCTCCCACCGGTTCTTCAGTTCCGCCCGGCGAGTCCGGATCCAGATCCGGATACGGCGCCCGGCCGCTGTCTCCTC
>CAYUVJ010000427.1:682-2501 GCA_964447955.1 uncultured Gemmatimonadota bacterium | reverse complement strand
TTGGTGCGTGGAACCGACCATGTCAGTTTACGCTTGTTGGAGCAAGTCGGTGATTTTGATCTGGATGCACTGGTCCCATATGAGGCCCGGTTTTTGGCCGGCATGCAGGCCCAGGCTTATGAGGTAGGCATGGAATCAGCTTGGCAGGAGGCGCGTAAAAACATGCGCGAGGAAACGAGGGAGATGTGCCGCTCCAGGGCTTCGACCGCATAATGGGAACAGGTCGGAGTGAACCTACAGTGGGGTCCGAGCAGGGGTGAGATGACCCATTGGTAAATCCGGATGGGGAGTTTCAGCAGTTCAGTCAGCCAGCGCATCGGTCAGCTCGAGGAAGGCTCGGGTCATCTCGTTCCAGCTTGCACCGAGGGCTGCGGTCCGGGCCATCAGCAGCAGGTCACCATCCGTCGGTAGTCGATCGCGATGCTCCCGGTACAGCGCCCTGAGTCGTCTCTTCAACCGGTTGCGGGGAACGGCTCCTCGGATACTGCGAGCTACCGAGAACAGAACTCTTCGTCCGGTCCGGTCACCGCGGTGGTGACGCATGACGAGCAACTCGTTCTCGCCGCCGCGGGCTTCCTTCACAAGGCGGCGGATCGCCTCCCGTCCCCGCAGTCTCTCTGCGCGGATCAGTCCGGAGGCGGTCATACCTCAGACCGCCAGCCGCTTGCGCCCCTTCTTGCGCCGTCGGCTCAGCACCTGGCGTCCCCGCCGGCTGCTCATCCGGTTACGGAACCCGTGCTTGTTCTTGCGCCGTCTCCGGCTCGGCTGGTAAGTTCTTTTCACGTTGCTCCACCTACAGGTCCAGGGATCCCACCGGTTCGATGAAAGACAGTCAACATCGTCTCTTTGGGGATCGGTCGTCAAGTCTAAAGAGAAGTCTCTGAAGGTGTCGGGATGGGAGACCCCCCTCCTTAAAAACCATCAAAATGTTGTGGAAAACACCTTGACCCCCCTCCAGAACCGTGATAGTTTCAACGCTTCTCATGATTGTTGATATGTTGATAAATTGTTGATAAGTGTGTTGGTGGAGTGTGGATGGTTTGTGGTTTGTCGTCTGTGGTCGGTCTAACCGACCGTCTGATAATCAGTTATCGACATCGCCGGGTGTGGAGAGCGGTTCGGAGATGAAGGAGGATGGGGTGTCGACCACGGTTCACGACCTTTGGGGCAGCTGTCTGGAAGATCTTGCCTCCCGCCTCCCCTCACAGAGTCTCGAGACCTGGTTCCGTCCTATCCTGCCCCGCGAGCTGGACGAGGGCTGTCTTCATCTCGAGGTGCCCAGTCAGTTCTTCAGTGACTGGCTCATCCAGCACTACCAGCCCCTGCTCGAACAGATCGTCCGCGCCCGTGCCGGAACGGATGTCTCGGTGGTCCTTGAGGTCGGGGACCACGGTCCGGAGCCCGAGGCCGCACCCCTCTTCCCGCCACCTCCTCCCCGCGACCCGCTCCCGGAGACCGCGGGCGACACTATCGCCCTGAACCCTCGGTTCGTGTTCGACACTTTTGTGGTCGGGAACAGCAACCAGTTCGCCTACGCCGCTTCAAACGCCGTCGCCGAGGCACCGGGGAAGACCGCCTTTAATCCGCTGGTCATCTACGGTGGGGTGGGTCTGGGTAAGACCCACCTGCTCCAGGCCATCGCCGGTTACGCACTCAACAATGGCACCGCCCGCTCCGTGCTCTACGTGTCGAGCGAGAAGTTCATCAGCGACTTCATCAATTCGATCCAGAACAACAAGACCAACGAGTTCTGCGCCATCTACCGCAATGTCGACCTGTTGTTGGTGGACGATATCCAGTTCTTCAGCAACAAGGAGCG
>CAYUVJ010000427.1:0-672 GCA_964447955.1 uncultured Gemmatimonadota bacterium | reverse complement strand
GGAGGAGTTCTTCCACACCTTCAACGCACTGCATCAACTTGGGAAGCAGATCGTGCTCACCTGTGACCGTTTGCCGCGGGAGCTGCGGGGCCTCGAGGAGCGTCTGATCTCCCGCTTCCTTTGGGGTCTGGTGACCGACATCCAGTCGCCCGACCTTGAGACCCGGGTCGCCATCCTCCAGAAGAAAGCCGACACCGACGGCGTCTATGTACCGAACGAGGTCTTGCTCTTCATCGCCCAGAATATCAAGACCAACATCCGTGAGCTTGAGAGTTGTCTGATCAAGTTGCTTGCCTACTCTTCCCTCACGGGCCAGGAGATATCCTCTGACATGGCCCACGAGGTCCTTCATGACCTCATTCACACCAGCCGCCGCTCCATTACCATTGAGAGCGTACAGGAGACGGTAGCAGACTACTTCGGCCTCGACTCAGACCTCATGCGTGCCCGGACCAGGAAGAAGGAGATCGTGGTTCCCCGGCAGGTCGCCATGTACCTGACCAAACTGCTCACCGAAAGCAGTCTCAAGACCATCGGACTTCATTTCGGTGGCCGCGATCACAGTACCGTGCTGCATGCCTTCCAGACCATCCAGGAGAAACAGGAGAACAACAGCCTTCTCCGGTCCGACATGGAAGCCATTCTCTCCCGTCTTGGTGTTGACTCCGGCAG
>CAYUVJ010000426.1:0-2503 GCA_964447955.1 uncultured Gemmatimonadota bacterium | reverse complement strand
CAGGATGGGTACGGGCAGAGCCAGGAACCCGGGCCTCAGACTCTCCAGCATCAACCTCAGCGCCTGGCGCTGCTTGGCCGGGGCCACGATGCGGATGGGGAACTGTCCGTCACCGCGCAGGGCGTAGTTGTAGTCGGCCCCCCCCAGGGAGTGCGAGGCCGCCTCGAGCTGGTAGCGGTGATGCAGATAGAGGGGGACCAGGACCTCCTGAAGGGCGGCCAGCGGTTCTCCGACCCGAACGTTGTGCTCCCCGAAGCGGGCCAAGCCGGCCTGACGCACCGCGTATTCCACCGCCAGGTGGTCCACCAGGTCGGCCCCGTTGTCCCACTGGGCGGCGTAGGGGTGGGCCGCCCCGCTCCCGGTCGCCTCGGCGTCGGCGGCGAAGCGCATCCCGGCCCGCAGTCCCTCCTGGACGATCCGCTCCAGTTCGGCCGCCTCATCGGCCTCGTCCGGGAAATCGCTGTAGGTGTACTTCACCACGAATTCGTCGAAGGCCCCGATCCCGACCGCATAGGCCTCCGAGAGATCCACCCGGCCGTCGGGCAGCACCCGGACGAGCGGGGCCGGGTAGTCCATCACGCTGGCCCGGCCGGCGTAGGTGCTGGCCATGTAGTTATGGCCGAAGCCCAGGGTGTGTCCCACCTCGTGGGCCGAGAGCTGGCGCACCCGGGCCAGGGCCATCTCCACCGGATCAACGGTCGGGTCGAGGGCGGCCAGGTGCCCGAAATCGGGACCGCCGGCCGCTTCGATGGCCGCCAGGTCCCAGAGCGGCGAGGGGGTGCCAAGACCTGCGTAGACCGGGTTCATCCCCTCGGCCAGCAGCGCGTCCTGGCGCAGACGCAGACTGCCCAGGTTGACGTTGCCCTTCAGGATCTCCCCGGTGCGGGGGTCGGTGACCGAACCGCCGTACGACCAGCCGCGGGTCTGGCGGTGGGTCCAGTGGATCATGTTGTAGCGCAGGTCCATGGGGTCGGCCCCGGCCGGCAATTCGCGGACCTGGAAACCGTCGATGAATCCGGCCGCTGTGAAGGCCTGGTTCCACCCCGAGACTCCCTCGATCAGGGCGCTCTTGATGGGCTCGGGGGCACCCGGATCGACATAGTAGACGATCGGCTCGACCGGCTCGGAGAGCGCCGCGTGCGGGTCCTTCTTCTCGATCCGGTGCCGGCGGACCCACTTCTGTTCCAGGTCTTGGTCGATCGGACTCATGTAGTCGTAGACCGACATGCTTCCGGCGCTCACCCGGGGATCGGCCAGCCGGGGCTCGTATCCTGTGGGCAGTTCCACCAGCGAGTGGTGCTCACGCAGGGTGACCGTGTTCCCCGAAGCAGCGGTCCGCTGCACTTCAGGGTTGGGCCGGTCGCTGGTGAAGGTGAGCCAGGTCTCGACCTCGCAGTTCTGCGGGAAGGCCTTCGTGTTCTCCAGGTAGAAGACACTGCGGCTGCGGTCGAGCCGGTAGGTCCCCTGCCCCGATCCCTGCAGACTGCGGGCGGCCCCGTGGGTGTCCTGGAGGAAGAAGTCGGTGGCGTCCACCAGCACCCGCTCCCCGGTGCGAGCCACCGGGTCGAAACCCCAGTGGGTCGAGGGGGCGAAGGCGTCGGTCACCGCGCGCAGTTCGGCCTCACTCCCCCCGACCGCCTGGAACCGATGGTTGGGCTCGATGAGCAGTACCTTGGGGCCCACCTGCCGGGCGATGAGCACCCACGCCCCTCCCCGCTGGCCCCGATCGAGTCCGACCGGATTGGAGCCCAGGCCGGCGGCCAGGCCGACCGCATAGAGGAACTCGGTCTCCCACCGGTCGATCTCCCAGAAAAGATGACCGGTGGTCTCGTCATAGTAGAGGTCGAAGAACCCCGACATCGCGGTCATCCCGGCGGTCTTCGCCTCGATCGTGGGCAGGGCCTGACCGGCCGTCGTCCTCTGGGCGGACGCGGCGACAGGGAGCAGCAGAGCCACGGTGAGGACGAGAGCCAGGGGGGACGGGAGACGGCTTGGGAGCGGGAGAGGCCCGGACATGGGGATCCTCCTGGGGCAGAGTGTTAGGATTCGGAGTGGAGGCCCGGATGGTAGCGGGGCCCGGGCCTCCGTGACAACGCCGGCGGCGGCAGCCGGCTGTACGGCGACCCGGGCCTGATCCCGGATCGAGGTCGGGAGCGTGCTATTCAGGGCGATCCGCGCTCCCGAGACCACGATCATCCGCAGGACACTGGCCGGGTCCGCCCCGAAATGGACGGGGTTCACTGGCTTCCAGTACGGGAACGTCTCCCTGACCTCTCCGAACAAACGATCGACGTCCGGGTCCAGGAACGAGACCTCCAGGAGGAGGAAGTCGGTCATCCGGAGCGTGTCGACCGCACCAGCGAGTTCGTCACCTGGCTTTCCGGGTTCACGAACACTCGGGAGGTCCCCGCGGCTCGCCCGACCGCCGTCCGGAGCACCTTCACCCCGTGGCGGGCCAGGTTCCGTTCGGCCACGGCGGCGGGTTCAGGGGCCAGTTCGAAGG
>CAYUVJ010000425.1:0-2504 GCA_964447955.1 uncultured Gemmatimonadota bacterium | reverse complement strand
GACTTCGGCCACCTGGAGCCGCTGGTGCGCCTGGCGGCCGGTCTGGGCGCCCGGCTGGTCGGGCTCAACCCCCTCCACGCTCTCTTTCTGCAGCATCCGGAACGCTGCAGTCCTTATGCCCCTTCCGACCGGCGCTTCCTCGACGCACGTTGCCTCGACGTGACCGCCGTGACCGGCTTCGAGATGACCCCGGAGGTGAACCGCCGGCTGGAGAGTACCGGCCTGCACCGCACCCTGGCCCGACTGCGGACGGCCGACCACGTCGACTACCGGGTCGTGATGCGCCTCAAACTCGACCTGCTGAACCGCCTCCATGCCGCCTTCCGGGAACGCTCGACCACCGGCCGCATCCCCGCTGAGGAGGCGGAGGACTACGCCGCCTTCCGGGCCCGGACCGGCCGGGGCCTGGAACACCACGCCCTTTTCGAGACCATCCAGCAGGTCCACCGCGGCCGCCTGCCCGCCCCCTTGCGCGACCCCGACGGAGCGGCTTCCTCCGCCTTCGCCGCCGCCCATGAAAAGGAACTGGACCTCCACCGCTTCCTGCAATGGCAGGCCGACCGCCAGCTGGCCGCAGCCGCCCGCACGGCCACCGGGGAGGGTCTGGAGGGCTTCTACCGCGACCTGGCGGTGGGGGCCGACCCGCGGGGCGGCGAGGTCTGGTCCCAGCCCGGCCTCTTCGCCGCCGGGGTCTCCTTCGGGGCCCCCCCTGACGCCTTCAACGCCGCCGGGCAGGACTGGGGGATGCCCCCCTGGGACCCACGGGTGCTGTTCGAGCAGGCTTACGCTCCCTTCGTCGAGCTGCTGCGGGCCAACCTGCGGGGGGCGGCCGCCCTGCGGATCGACCACGTGATGGCCCTGCGGCGGCTCTTCTGGGTCCCGGCCGGGTCCCCGGCCGTCGAAGGGACCTATGTCCGCTACCCCTTCGAGGACCTGCTGGGGGTGCTGGCCCTGGAGAGCCGGCGGGCCCGGGCCTTCATCGTCGGCGAAGACCTGGGGACCGTCCCGGAGGGCTTCCGGGAGCGACTGACCGCCGAGAGGGTCCTCTCCTACCGGCTGATGATGTTCGAGCGCTGGCCCAGCGGGCTCTTCCTGCGCCCCGACCGTTATCCCGAACGGTCGGTGGCCACCTTCACCTCGCACGACCTCCCCACTCTGGCCGGCTGGTGGAAAGGGACCGACCTGCCCGAGCGACGGGAACTGGGCCTGCTGGGGGAACGGACCCTGGAAGAACTGGAGACGGAACGGGAAGCGGACCGGGAACGGCTGCGCTCGGCCCTGTCCGACCAGGACCTGCCCGGGGCCGGCGCGGAAGGGCCGGAGGAGGTGAAAGAGGTCGCCCTGGGTGTCCAGCGCTTCCTGGCCCGCTCTCCCGCCCGGGTGATGATGGCCAACCTGGACGACCTCCTGCTGGAGGAACGCCAGCTCAACCAGCCCGGCACGGTGGACGAGTACCCCAACTGGCGCCGCCGCCTGCCCCGTCCCCTCGAAGACCTCCCCGACGACCTCTTCCTGAAGACCACCGCCGCGGCCCTGAGCCGGGAGCGGGAAGGCCCGGCCCCCCCGGCGGCGTAGTGAGAAGTACGCCACGACGCTGCCGAGTTGCCCTAAGACGGCGTGCCCGATTCGGCCTGCCGCAGGCCATGACGATCTGCGCTTCACAGAATCGGCGGGGACGCCTGGAGAGAACTCCGGGTTGGGACGACTGTCAGGTAATTACCGTACTTGTACAGCCGGAGAGCGTGACAGCGGGCCTTCCCGGCAGAATGAGTTAACTGGTGGGCGATACCGGATTCGAACCAGTGACTTCCTGCGTGTAAGTTTTATTAAACAGAGTTTGGCACATATCTGGCACACGCATCATCATCTATGGCAAAGGATCGATCTTGTCCAACGGTTGCAGGTTTTGTGCCTTTTCCCAATCCAGGCGCAATTCCTGTTGATAGAGATGCTTATTCAATCATGAGGCCCATCGCTCTTGGTGGAAGGTTGCCGGCGATCACAGCTAACGTATTGATATCAACCAGTACCCTGCTGCCAGCATACTCTGCATGAAAGTGAGGTGGGTGATGATCGCTAAAGTACATCCTGATTACTATGCCATAGAAACGGCTTATTTTATTCCGAAGGGAATACAAGGCAGTGCAATGCCACGGTATCTAATAATACCATCAAGCCCCACGAACCGGAGAATCTCGTTGTGAGACATGCTCAAGCCCCTGATCGCCCGCGCCGTTGGATGGTATCTATCCTGGCTTTGGTGGTCGTCACGTTCACGTCGGTGCCCGGAGCGATCTCAGCCCAGACCTCCAGTTCATCCACTGATATGGCAGAACCTCTGAATTTGGTGACCTGTGTCCGGCAGGCCCTGGTCGCGAATCCTGACCTGCAATCCCGTCTGTCGACGCTCGAGGCCACCCGTGCCGACCTCGTCGTGGCCCGCTCGGTCTACTATCCGACTCTGGATTTATCCGGTTCGGCTGCACGATCGGGTAGCAGTGACG
>CAYUVJ010000424.1:0-2508 GCA_964447955.1 uncultured Gemmatimonadota bacterium | reverse complement strand
GGCGCACATCGGTTCCCTGGAAGAGCCAGAAGATCCCGACTTGCAGCAGGAAGCCCAGCAGAGCGCCGAGCAGAGGAGAGAGGACGATGAACAGGGCCACCCGGCCCAGGCCGGGCAGGATCAGGGACCCCCCGGAACAGTTCCGTGATCGCCTCCCGGATGGTAGAGTCGGCCGCGTTCTCCAACCGGTTGATCTCCACACAGGCCGTCAGGGCTTCGGCATGCCGGTCCCGGTCGTGTAGGACGCTTACGGCCAGTCGGACCTGTTCGGCCGAAGCCACCAGCTGGTCGGCAAATCGGACCAGGAAGGGCGTGCTCTCCTTCACCCCATAGATGAGCATCCGGGCGGCGGCGGCGTCGACCGCATCCAGGATGTCGTCCATGCGGACGATGAGGGTGTGGATGTCCTCACGATCGAAGGGGGTGACGAAGGTGGTGTTGAGCTGGTCGAGGGTCTGATGGGTGATCCGGTCCCCCTCGTGTTCACACGCCTTGATACGGTCGACCTGCCCGGGCAGGTCGTCCATATGGTCGAGCAGGTCCCGGAAGAGGGTCACCCCGGCCAGGATGTTGGCCGAGGAGAGTCCGAAGAGGTCGGTGAAGGCGTCGTTACGGGGCAGGAACCAGCGCATGGGTCGCTTTCCAGGTGGTTGGTTCGAGTCGAATATAGCACCCCCCGGCGGTCCGGGGCCGAGCGTATTCCTCACTCCGGCGGATGACGGTCATGCAACCCGGCGCGGATCCTTTTGTATACATTGTAGGACTATATCGCAGGAACGGATCGCCGGACGATACCATCGACCGGGACCGTTCGGGCGGACCGTCAGGGAAAGTCACAGGAGGGAGTCATGGGCACCGTCTCACCGCTGGGGGAGTTCGAACAGCTCGTCCTGCTGGCCGTGCTGCGGCTGGCCGAGGAAGCTTACGGGGTAGCCATCAGCCGTGAGATCGAGGAACGGACCGGTTACCCGGTCTCCCGCGGAGCGGTCTACACCACCCTGGACCGGCTGGAGGAGAAGGACTACCTGAGTTCCTACCAGGGGGAAACCCGGCCCATGCGGGGAGGACGGGCCCGCCGCATCTACCGGGTCGAACCGGAGGGGCTCGATGCCCTGCAGACGGCCCGGACCGCGGTTCGCAGTCTCTGGTCGGGTCTGGAGCCCCTGCTCGGGGACTTGTGAGCCCCATGCCCCGTCCCCGAGACCCTTCCGGTCCTGCCCGACCCTCCGGCCCCGGCGTCCCGCCCGGTGCCGCCGGTCTTCCCCGCTTTCACAGCCTGCTCCTGCGTCGGGTCGTGAGCGGACAGGACGCCGATGTCCTGCTCAAAGCCCGGCGCCAGCGGCGACGGAGCCGACGCTGGGGACGCAGTCGGGAGAAGGACCTGCGCATGACCATCCAACAGGATGTTCGATATGCCTGGCGTACGCTGCTGCGTCGACCGGGCTTCACCCTCGCCGTGGTGCTGACCATCGGTCTGGGGATCGGGGCCACCACGGCCATCTTCACCATCGCCGGACCGGTCGAGCCGATGCTCTGGCTCTTCCTGGGAGCGGTCGGTTTCGTGCTGCTCATCGGCTGTGTCAACGTGGCCAACCTGCTGCTGGTGCGGGCGACCGAGCGACAGCAGGAGTTCGCCGTCCGGGCCTCACTGGGCGCGGGGGTGCCCCGGCTGGTGCGGCAGCTGCTGACCGAGAGCCTGTTGCTGGCGTTGCTCGGCGGAGGGGTCGGGTTGTTCCTGGCCCGCTGGCTGACCGACCTCTTCCTCGGACTCGCCCCGGCCGGTATACCTCGTCTGGACGAGGTCGGACTGGACGGGACGGTCCTGGTCTTCACCCTCGGGGTGACGCTGCTGACCGCTCTGCTCTTCGGGCTGACCCCGGCTCTGCGGGGGGCCCGGACCGACCTGAACATCACCCTGCGGGCGGTGCGGGGAGAGAACCGCCGCACTCTTGGCCTGCGGCGCGGTCTGGTGGTGGTCGAACTGGCCCTGGCTCTGGTCGTGCTCTCCGGAGCCGCCCTGCTGGGCCGGGGTTTCACATCTCTGCTCGGCTGGGATCCCGGGTTCGACCGGGAGGACCTGGTCACCGTCTGGGCACTGGCGCCGGTGGAGGACTACCCGACGGCGGAAGCCCTCAACGACCTCTTCGAGCAAGTGGCCGAGGGGCTGCGTGCGCTCCCGGAGGTCGCGGCGGTCGGGATGACCTCGGCCGGACCGCTCTTCGGTGGCCGGGAGACCGACCGTTTCCGGATAGAGGGTCGCACAGGAGAGGAAGGAGAGGAGCTCCCCTCGGTGCGCTGGTACGACATCGATCCCGGGTATCTCGAGACGATGGGTATGACACTGAGGAGAGGCCGTGGTGTCACGGCGCAGGATGTCCGTGGAGCCCCCTTCGCGTCCCTGGAGTCACAGGCCCTGGTCCCGCCTCGGTTCGTCACGCTGCTGGTAGGCATGTTCGCGCTCATCGCGGTGCTCCTCGCCAGCATCGGGGTCTATGCCGTGGTGGCCTT
>CAYUVJ010000423.1:0-2525 GCA_964447955.1 uncultured Gemmatimonadota bacterium | reverse complement strand
CGAGGTCGTCCTGAAGGCCCTGCTGCCGCTGCGGCTGGGTTGGGAGGTGCCGATGGGGGTGATCGGTCCGGCCGTCCTCTGGGAGATCGCTGCCCGCGATCTGGGTATACTCCCTCCTTCGGCCCATGGGGTCACGGTCATCGAACCGTCCGGATTCGAGGGGATGACCCACGAACAGGCCCGGACCCTGCTCTTCACGGGGCAGCCGAGCACCGAAGCCGCGCAACTGGCCATCGCCGCCCTGCGCACCGCATGTGACCACTGCTGTGGAGACCCCGAGCAGGTGGCCATGGTGACCGCACCCATCAACAAGTTCGCCTTCCATGCCGCGGGCGAGACGGCTCCCGGACACACCGAATGGCTGGCCGAGCGCATGGACGCTCGGATGCCGGTCATGCTCCTGGTGGGAGGTCAGCTCCGGGTGGCCCTGCTCACGACCCATCTGCCCGTCCGTGAGGTGGCGGACGCGCTCGAGCCGGAGGGGATCGCGCTGCGGCTGCAGGTGCTGGACGACGGTCTGCGTCGGCGGTTCGGTATCGCCGAGCCCAGGATCGCCATGCTGGCCCTCAACCCCCACGGCGGTCTCCATGCCGAGGCCGACCTGGAGGAGCATCAGGTCCTGCAGCCGGCCCTGGAACAGGCCCGGGCCACCGGGATCAACATCGAGGGGCTCTTCAGCGCCGACAGTTTCTTCGGCCGCCGCCGCTGGAACGCCTTCCACGCCGTGGTGGCCCCCTTCCACGACCAGGGACTGGTCCCGGTCAAGATGGAGTCGGCCGGGGCCGGGGTGAACGTGACCCTCGGTCTCCCCATCGTCCGGACCTCACCCGACCACGGCACCGCCTTCGACATCGCGGGGCGCGGGATCGCCTCTGAGTCGGCCATGCTGGCCGCCGCTCGACTGGCCTGGGACCTGCTGGAGGGGCGGGGCGCCCGCTAGACCGAGGTTGTCAGGTGCCGGGGTTTCATTACCGGGGTACCTCCTTCGAGCGGAGTTGTGCCGTTGTCGCTCGTGCAGATCTATCATGTCGCCAAGTCGTACGGCGCGGTCGAGGTGCTCCGGGATGTGAACCTGGTCCTGGAGCGGGGGGACTTCGTCTGTCTGTCCGGCGCGACCGGGTCGGGCAAGTCGACCCTGATGAAACTCATCTACATGGAAGAACAGCCCAGCGAAGGGCTGGTCATCGTGGACGGTTACCGGACCGATACCATCCGGCATCGCGAGATCCCGCTGTTGCGCCGCAGGCTGGGGGTGCTCTTCCAGGACTTCAAACTGCTCCGCGAGCGCACGTCGGCCGAGAATGTGGCCTTCGCCCTCCAGGTCACCGGGGCCTCGCCGCGTGAGATCCGCAAACGCACCACCCGGGCGTTGGCCCTGGTTGGGCTGGGTCACAAGCGCAACGCCTACCCGGGCGAGCTCTCGGGCGGGGAACAGCAACGGGTCGCTCTGGCCCGTGCCCTGGTCGGCGACCCGGTTCTGCTGCTGGCCGACGAACCGACCGGCAACCTGGACCAAGAGGCCGGGGCCGGCATCGTGGAACTTTTCCAGAGGGTCAACCGGATGGGGACGGCGATCCTCATGGCCACCCACAACCTGGGCCTGATCGAAGGTCTGGCCGCCCACCGGGTCCATATGGCCGGCGGCGTGTTGGGCCCGCCGGTGGAGGCACGGCCATGAAGGTCTTCTACGCCGCCGCCGAAGCCTTCCGTTCGATCCGCCGGGTACCGCTGATGAGCACCGTCTCAGTCGGGACCATCTCCCTCTCGCTGCTGGTCTTCGGACTCTTCCTGACCGTGACCTACAACGCCCGCGAGGCGTTGCTGGACGTCCGGTCCCGGGTGGACATCGAGGCCTTCCTGATGGACGGGCTGGTCGATGAGGACCGTCTGCGGCTCCAGGCCGACATCGCCACCCTGCCAGGGGTCAGCGCAATCCGCTACATCTCCAAAGAGCAGGCCCGGACCCGCTTCGCCGAGGAGTTCGGAGACAGTCTGCTGGCCCTGGTGGACACCAATCCTCTGCCGGCCTCGTTCGTCGTCCAGTTGACCGAGGACCGGCGGACGGCTCAAGGGGCCGAATCGGTGGCTCTGCGGATCGAGCCGCTGGCGGGTGTCGACGAGGTGATCTGGGGCCGCGGCTGGATCGCCCGGCTGGACGAACTCATCCTGGTGCTCTCGGCGGTCAGCGTCCTGATCGGCCTGGTGGTCAGCCTGGCCAGCGTGTTCGTGATCTCCAACACGGTGAAACTGACCGTCTGGGCCCGTCGGGACGCCATCGGGATCATGAAGCTGGTGGGAGCCAGCGACCGCTTCGTGAAGCTCCCCTTCCTCATCGAGGGGACCCTGCAGGGGCTGGTCGGCTCGCTCCTGGCGGTCGGGCTGCTCTACGGGATCTACCTCTACGTCGCTCCCGGTCTGGGCGGGGTCGCCTTCCTGCCCGCGCCGGCCGTCCTGGCCCTGGTCGTCATGGGTACGGTCCTGGGCGGGATCGGCAGTCAGATGTGCCTGAAGCAGTTCCTGGAGGT
>CAYUVJ010000422.1:1817-2530 GCA_964447955.1 uncultured Gemmatimonadota bacterium | reverse complement strand
CGCTCCACGAACTGCCCCCCGGCGGAGAACCCGGCCAGGATGTAGGGGAGCCGGGCGTTCCCCTCCCTTCCCCGGATGTGGGAAACCAGCTTGGGCACGTAGGCGTAGGTCCACTCCTCGGCGTCGGCGAAGGAGCCGTCCTGCCTGAAGACCCCGCCAAACTGGTAGCGGCGGCTCGGGAAGCGCTCCTGGTCGAAGAGGGGGACCACCACGAGAGCCCCGAAGGCCTCCGCCATCCCCTGGGCGTTGTCCCGGTAGCGCTCGGCGGTCCGGGAGGCCCCATGGAAGAGGAGAATGAACCGTTCCCCGGTATACGTGGACGGCTTGCAGGCGTACAGGTCCAGGACGGTGCCGTCGAAATCCGCCCGCACCAGGCTATTCCCGGCGGGGAAGGGATCCCGGGTTCCGGGATCCTGGGCGTTTGCGGTTCCAGAGGAAAGGACCAGGGAAGAGGTCAGGAGGACGAGGAGAAGTGGGTGGTGGGGGGGATGAACCGTGCCGGTGTTCTTCATGGGACGTTATCCAGTCTGAGGTTCGCCGGAAGCGGAAATCAGGAGTCGCAGGAGGCGCTCGAATGAGGTGAGGGGAAGGAATCTCATACAGGGTCTCCTCTGTCCGGCTCTTCCGTGTGAAGCCTACTCCGGCGAAGGAACAGGTAAGCCGCCGCCGGTGATCCGGCGAGTCAGATCGAAGAAGGCCTGTTTCCGCGGATG
>CAYUVJ010000422.1:0-1807 GCA_964447955.1 uncultured Gemmatimonadota bacterium | reverse complement strand
CGAACCGGCGAGTGAACTCGGTTGCCTCCGGTCCGAAAGGCTCGACGGGGTGGCGGAAGTCGAAGAATCCCCACGACGCATACTCACCCAGCGCGGCCAGGTAGTTGTTCTCGGGCAGGTCGAAATCGTAGTGGTCGTCCTCGTTGAACAGGATTGGTACAGGACGGTAGCCGGCGACCTGGCGCGTCCGACGGACCATGGCAGCAAGACTCACCGGATCGGCGACGCCGTTGCCGTGCATCAGGAGATAGTCCGCGACTCCCACGACGTTCTCGCCCGGGATCGTTCCCCCTCCGTAGCTCGTGCTGACGTAGAGGTGGTGGTCCGCGTGGGCGATTCCCTGGGCGCGCCGGATGAGTTCATGGACACGATCGGGCTGGAGGATTGCGTGGTCGTAGCGGACGTTGCACTCGTTGTTGATCTCGATCATCACGTTGCGGTAGCCGTGTCGGAGCACCCACTCGACCACATTGTCTACTCCGCGGATCACTGCCGCCTCGTCGGCCAGGCGCTGATCCTGGCCGAAGTAGAAGATGCCGACGATGGGCACCATGCCCAATTCATCGGCCTTGTCGAGAATGCGCTCCAGCCGGCGCATGTAGTCGGGTCGCAGCGTGCCGTCGGGCCGCAGCGCCGAGTTGTGCCAGACTTGCTGGTTCGAGTAGCCCTCGGGGCTTCCGCCCTGGAGGTTGATCGTGAAGGAGAGCATGCCGTGCTCGCGCCAAGCCGACATGGCCGCGACAAACTCTTCGGTGTTGCGCTCGGGATCCCACTTACCGGTGTCGGGATAGGCCCAGCGGGCGGCGGTGTCTGGGTTCAGGTCGTCGAAGATGCCCTGCACCATGCGGCTGTTCAGCAACAAACCCTCAATCTTCCTGCCCTGGAACCGGCGTCCCTCGTAGGTGGGCCGGCCGTTGATGTAGAACATCTCACCGCGAATGGACACCTCGGTGTGCCGCGTCTTTTCGGCGCTTTCGGCCGCGCAGGCCACCACCGCCGCCGTCGTCCCGACAAGGATGAACGCGGTGAGCCGCATGGATCTATCCTCCAGACGGAAAAGAGGGGACGCGGCCACTCTTACCAGGCGATGCCGTAGTCGTCCCCGTAGTCGCTGGCGCCGCCCCACATGGTGCCGTTGACCCGGTCGAACCAGATGGCCATCAGCGGTCCGGAGGTCTTGTCGCCGAGCCGGATCCGGTAACCCATCTCCTCCAGGCGGGCCCGCACCTCCTCGGATACCGCACGGTTCAGCGTGATCCGCCCCGGGATGGCGGTATGGTCGCCGAAGGAGCTCATCATCTGGGCGCTGATGAAGTTGGGCGCCTCACAGGCTTGCTGCACGTCCATCCCGAACTCCACCATGTTCAGGAAGAGCTGGAGGAGGTGCTGGTCCTGCTGGTCTCCCCCCTGTACCGAGAAGGAGAGGAAGGGCAGACCGTCCTTGAGGGCCATCGCCGGGGTCAGGGTGGCCCGGGGGCGCTTGCCCGGTTCGACCACGTTGTAGGGGTTGGTTCCCTCATCCAGCACGAAGCTCTGCATCCGCTGGCTCATGCCGATGCCGGTCCGTCCCGCGATGCAGGCGGGGGTCCAGCCCCCGCTGGGGGTCACCGAGACCACCCAGCCCTTGTCGTCAGCGGCCTCGATCGACGTCGTGCCGGCGGTGAACGCGCGGAGGAACGCGGCGTCGACCGGGCGCGGATCGGGGCCGGCCGGATCGGCGAGCGCCAGCGGCCCGGTGCCGGGCGCCTGGCCGGCGGTCGCCGCGCCCGCGCCGTCCCATACCAGCCGCGAACCGCCGAAGATCAAG
>CAYUVJ010000421.1:0-2532 GCA_964447955.1 uncultured Gemmatimonadota bacterium | reverse complement strand
GCCAGGAGGACCCGGGAAGGCGGGATGGTCGCCTGAACACCCACTGCTAGCGGCTGGTGGGGGCAGTGGCCGCCAGAGGACCGTGGAAGAGCGCGGCGTTGAAGAGGACACGGAAGGTCCCGAAGGGCTGGCCGCGCCATTGTGGGCGGAAACCGATCAGCACCGCATGCCCCATCCCGTGCTGCACATCCAATGCCGCCGCCCGGCCGTGCAGGTGCTCCTCCCCCAGCAGAAAACCGGAGAGGAGCGGAGAGCCGGCCTCCTGGTATCGAGCCAGCACACACCCCTCGAACCCCTCGGTCGTCTCGAAGACCGGACTGCCGCCGAAGAAGACAGAGCCCTCAGAGGGCATTCCGGCCATGACCGGATGATCGGTGGCGAAGGAGGCGGCCAGGATCGAGCCGCTGATGGAGAACTCCGACCTCGGGAGCTGGGCGGTGACGTCACGGACAGGCAGGTGGAGGGCACCGATCGCGAACCCGCAACTGGCGTTCCAGCACACCAGGGTACCCCCCGCCCGCACGAACCCGTCGAGGGCCCGCTCCCCCGCCTCGCCGATCCCGCCCGCATAGCGGGCCGGGACCGTGCCCTCCTGGAACCCCTGCCGGATGGTCCGGGCGCTGTAGTCGGCCAGCAGGATCACATCGCAGCGCTCGCGCAGTCCGTCGGCCAGGATGTCGTCGGGACGCAGGGAGAGGAAGTCGAAGCCGTACTGTTCGAGCAGCCAGCGGGTCCAGCCCTCATCCATGCTGGCCGGCCAGGGGCGGAAGAGACCGATCCGCGGCCGGGCGAGAGCGGACCCGGCCGGCCGGACCCGCTCCGCCTGCAGGTGCAGGGAGTCGACCATCTCCCGGAGCGTCGTCTCCTCCAGGCCGGTCACGAAGTAGCGTCCCCGATCCCAACTCACCTTCCCCCCCTCCCGCCAGGCGCGGTTGACCGCCCGGAAGGCGTTGTTCTGGGCGGGGTCCACGGCCAGTGCGGCCCCGTTGCCGGTGATCCTCCCCTCGGGAGGCAGGATCCCGGCCGCCACCGGGTCGGTGTCGAAACCCACCCCCGGTACGCTGTCGAAAGGAGCCGGGTCGGGGTAGGCACCCGCCACCCGGTCGGCTGCTCGCCAGTCGGCGACCGGGCCCGAGACGGGCGCCAGGGCTGCCCGGAGTTCGTCGGAGAGCGGCTCGCGCGCCTCGATCACGCGCAGGTCGAAGAGGTAGGGGAGCGTCCACCCCGACACATCGTAGGGCCGGGCCGGCTCCCCCTCCGGACTTTCCCGGAGGTCGGGATAGTGCTGCACCTCCAGCAGGGTCCGGGCCAGGGGCGCATAGGACTGGTCCATCGGAATCACCCAGGTACCGGCCGGACAGGTGACCCCGTGGAGGGTGAACGGACGCGTCAGCCGGCGGACCTCCACCCCGTTGAAGGCCAGCCGGCGCAGCAGCTCGACGACCGCTACCGGGTCGCGCTGGTCAGGGGGGAAGAAGTAGGCATAGGGGGGATCGTCGGCATAGCGCCGGATGGCGTCACGCCCCGCCTGGTAACGGTTGTAGAGCAGCTGTTCCCGGTAGGTCGCCGCATAGTCGAGCACTGCAGTCGAGGCGGTGACCATGTAGGCGACCGCATCGCCGATCCGCCACCATCCCCCCGGCCAGGGACTGGCGTAGAGGCTCTCCGGGCGCAGGTCACGGCGGTCGGCCGGAAAATCGTTCAACGTGTAGTAGCGGGGGGTGGCGTAGGAGAAGAGAGCCGTCTCGGTCCAGAAGGCGATGCTGTTCTGGAGCATGGAAAGGTAGTCGATGTAGCCGGGGTACCAGGCGTCGAAACTGCTGTAGTGGGTCGCCCCCACCTGGCCGCGCTCCTCCAGCGCCTGGGCCATGTGCATCCCGATGGTGTTGGCCGTACGGGTCATCAGAGGATGGACCCGCTCCCCGATCGGGTCCTTGAACGGGGGGAGCCAGATGCGGGTCGGGAAGGGTGAGGTCTGGTGGTGGACGTAGCGGATCTGCGGTTCCCATTCCCGCCAGGTACGCTCGATGACCCGCGACTCGATCATGTCGAGCATATAGGCGTCCCGGTTGTTGTCGTGCCCGACGTACTTCTGGTAGAGCCAGGGGAGTGAAGCGGTCTCGTAGGGCGTACCCAGGTTGGTCCGGTACCACTCGGCCACAATGGTCTGGCCGTCAGGGTTGGCGGTCGGCCAGAGCATGAAGATGACGTTCGTCAGGATGCTCTCGACCCGGGGGTCGGAAGCGGCCGAGAGCAGTTCCCATGCGAGTTGGATGGTGTGCTGGGAGCAGGCCACCTCGGAGGCGTGGACGGCGCCGTCGATATGCACGATGGCCCGTCCTTCCCGGGCGAGTTCATGGGCCTGCGCATCGGTCAGTCCCTCGGGATGGGCCAGCCGGCGCGAGAGCTCACGGTAGTAGTCGAGACGCGCGAGGTTCTCGGCGGAGGAGATCACGGCCACATAGAAGGGTCGGTCCTCGGAGGTCCGGCCTACCTCGATCAATCGGATCCGGTCACTGGCGGCGTCCAGCG
>CAYUVJ010000420.1:0-2534 GCA_964447955.1 uncultured Gemmatimonadota bacterium | reverse complement strand
AGGTTCTTGAAGCCCCGCTCCCGGCAGACCCGTTCCTGTTCCTCCCAGTGCACGACTGCTTCGGTGAAGCGGTCGAGAGCTTCGTTGTAGAGGCCCTGGCGCATCAGGTCCCGGGCGCGCTCATGGGCGTCGCGGGCCAGCTCGATCATCTCCGCCGTGGCTTCGGTTTCATCGAGACTTTCGCTCACCAGGTCCCGGAGCTGATCGCCGTCCAGGTCGCGCCACCCGTTCCCGGTCCGGCGCCTCCTCGTTAAGAACCTGCGGATCCGGTCCCCCAGTCCCATCAGAACATCCGATCAGAAGAAGTTCGCCTGCATGAGGGCCACCGCTGAGGTCGCCGGATCGATCCCCGCACCATTCGATCGCTCATGGACGAATCCCAGCTGGAGGCGGGCGGCCGGGGTGATCCAGAGGTTCAGGTTAGGGACCACCAGGGTCCGGTCGAGGTCCGAGTCCCGGGTATCGGGACGGAAACGTTCCAGCCGGAGGGCCAGCTCCGCCGCATGGGTCCCGGTCGGCGGACGCAGGGCCAGCGCCCCGGTCAGTAGGAATCCCTGCATGGTTGGTGCCCGCCCGGTCACCGGGTCCAGACCTTGCCAGTCGTCGGCCTGCAGCAGTTCGACCTCGAGGGTGTGGCGACCGTCGGTCCAGACCGCATCCAGACCCAAGGCCTGGTGTTCTCGTGCTTCTGTCGGCAGGGTGCTCAGGTGGAGCAGGCTGCAGCCGATCCCCAGTTCGATCGGTCCGAAGGGGCGGGTGTAGCGGGCCACCAGGTTCTTGCCGGTATCGTTGTCGCGGACCGGACCGGTGCCGCGCCCGTTGAAGAGACCGACCTGGAGGATGTCTTCCTGCGGCAGGGTGAACCGGAGCAGCGCTCCCACGTCCCAGTGCCCATAGTATCGTCCTTTGACGATCTCGAAAGTGCTCAGGGCCCGATCGAAGGTGAGCAGGCGGTGGCGGCTGCGCAGCCGGTCTCGTCCGAAAGGTTTGAGCATCTGGCCGGCCTGGAAGACCATGTCCTCCTTAACCTGCCAGGTCACATAGGCCGCCAGCAGGGAGAAGCCGCCGGCGAAGTTGGCCCGCAGGTCGTAGCCGAAGCGCTCATCCACCGCTCCCTGCAGATAGAACCGAGCCTGGACCAGTTGGAACGAGTGCCCGGCGACCGCCCCGTCCGGGATGATCGGCAGGCTTCCCTGGGGTTCGGCTTGCAGCGGGGCGTTCCAGCCGACCTGGACGAAGCCGGTGGCCCGAGGCGGGGGTGAAGACTGGGCGCCGGCAGTCACCGGAATGAACGAGAGGGCGGAGGCGATGAGCAGCAGTTTGAACGATCCGGTCCTCGGCGGCATCAGCGATCCCCTGGTGGGTTCGGGGGGTAAGGCGGCACGCGTACGGCAGATCCGGCAGACACCATAACGTCAAGGCGCATAAGGGGAAAGCCCATTGCGGGGTCTTGACACCCGGAGTCGCCGGCCGTAAGGTGGGCCACCGTGATCCCCCGCTAAGGAAGGGCGATGTTCAGCGAGATCGAGGAACTGCGCCAGGAGGCCGAAGCGCTGCTGCTCGAGCAGTACCGGGCGCAATGGGCCAATTGGGTCCAGGGAGCTCCGCTGGAGATCGCCGCGACGTATGAAGGGCATGAAGACCTCTTCGAGCGGGCGACCATCGAGCGGGTCGGCCAGGCGATCCGGGCCGCGGAGGGGGTAGAGGCCCTGGCCCTGCGTTTCTTCCGCAACCACCTGCTGGTCGAGCATATCGGACAGGCCGTGGCCGGGCTGGAAGACCGGATCATGAACCTCCAGGCCGCCGCCTCGGTCGAGATGGACGGTACCTCTTTCCCCTTCCGCCAGTTGAACCACCGGATAGCCAATGAACCGGCCGCCTCCCGTCGACGTCTCCTCTCGGACTCAGCCGCCCCTATCCTGGCGCGGCTCACCCCGCTCCTCGAGGAGAAGGAACGCATCAGTCGGGAGCGGGCGGAAGAACTGGGTTGGACCTACTTAAGCCTGTCCGCAGAGATCCGCCAGGTCGAACTCGCCACTCTGGCCGGTCAGGCCCGGAACCTCCTGGACCGGACCGGCGGACTCTACCGGCGGTCCCTGGAACAAGCCCTTCCCCTGCTGGGCGACACCGGGGACACCTTCCAGGGCTGTGACCTTCCCTGGCTCTTCAAGGGGAACGGTTTCGCCGAGTACTTCCCGGCCGATGGGCTTGTGGGGACGGTGAGCGACTTCCTCGAGGGGATCGGAATCCTCATCGCCGACCAGTCCGGGCTACAGCTCCATCTGGGGGACACTCCGGCTAAGAACCCCCGGGCAGTCTGCTTCCCCATTGAGGTCCCCGGGGATATCCGGTTGTCGATCAAACCGGGTAGCGGAGCCATGGACTACCGCTCACTCTTCCATGAGATGGGCCACGCCCAGCACTTCCTCCACACCACGACCCCCTATTTCGAGTTCCGTTACCTGGGGAGCTATACGACCACCGAGGTCTACGCGTCTTTATTCGAGGGGATGCTGGAGCATCCCGACTTCCTG
>CAYUVJ010000419.1:0-2559 GCA_964447955.1 uncultured Gemmatimonadota bacterium | reverse complement strand
GGTCGCTCTCGAAGGGGCCCGGCAGGACCGCGAAGCCACCAGCCAGGGCGTCTCGCGCGATGTGTACAGGGCGGTCCTGGACCTGGAAGAGGCCGACCAGAGCCGCCAGACCGCCCGACAGGCGGCCCAGCTGGCCGGTGAGGCCCTGCGGCTGTCCGAGGAGCGCTACCGGATCGGGTCGGGGACCCTGCTGGAGGTGAACGCCAGCCAGTTCGACCAGGTCAATGCGCAGTACCAGGAGGTCCAGGCGCTGTTTAACTTGCGGCTGGCCCGGGCCGCCCTCGACTTCTCGGTCGGGGGTCTGCGGCCCGACACCGATCGCTGAGGGGAGACGGGCAGGTGCGACGCATACTCATCATCGCCGGGGTCGTCCTGGTCCTGGTCGTGATCGTGGTGGCCAACCTGGGGGTGGGCCGGTCCGGTATCGATGTCACCGCCGAGCCGGTGGAGCGCGGGACGGTGGTCAGCAGTGTCTCCGCCTCGGGGAAGGTCTACCCGGTCACCGAGGTCAAAGTGAGCAGCCTGGTGAGCGGCCGGATCGCCCGTCTGGCCGTCCGGGAAGGGGACCAGGTGGCGCGCGGCCGGCTCCTGATCGAACTCGACCCGGTCCTCTATCAGGCGCGGGTGGACGGCGCCGAGGCCGCCCTGAGGAGCCAGCGGGCCAATGCCGAGGCGACTGCCGCTACCCTCCGGCAGGCCGAGGACGCTCTGAGAGAACAGGAAGCCCTCAAGGAGCGGGGACTGGGGGCTGAGCGCCAGCTCCAGGACGCCCGCAACAGCTGTGACGCCGCCCGGGCCCGCCTGCAGGCGGCCGAGGCCCAGGTCGCCTCGGCCGAGGCTCAGCTCGATCAGGCCCGGGACGACCTCTCCCGGACCCGTATCCTGGCCCCTATGGCCGGTACGGTGACCGCGCTCAACGTGGAAGAGGGGGAGATGGTGCTGGGGACCCAGATGTCCCTGGGCACGATGATGATGGCCGTCTCCGACCTGAGCCGCATGGAAGTGCAGATCGATGTGGACGAGACCGATGTGGTCGCCGTGACGGTGGGTCAGACAGCCGAGGTCGAGGTCGACGCCTTCCCCGACCGGGTCCTGCGCGGGCGGGTGACCGAGATCGCCAACGCCGGGACCACGCTGGGGCAGGGGACCCAGATGGAGACCACCAACTTCGCGGTGAAGATCGAGCTCGAAGTCGCCGGGACAGGTCTGCGTCCCGGCATGTCGGCGGCCGTCGATGTCATCACCGAGACCCATCACGAGGTGCTGAGAGTACCCATCCAGGCCGTCACCGCGCGACGATTGGAGGAAGTGGAGGACCTGCCCGCGGTGTCTAATTTCCTGGAGAGCGCTCCGGCCGAGGAGGAGCGGGTGGTCGCCGTTCGGGAGGAAGACCGCTGGCTGGAGGTCGTCTTCGTGGTGGATGCCGAAGGGAAAGCCGCCCTGCGCCCGGTACGCACCGGCATCTCAAGCACCACCACCATCGAGATCCTGGCCGGTCTGGAGGAGGGGGATCAGGTCGTCACCGGCCCCTTCCGGGTGCTCAGCCGGACCTTGAAGGACGGCGACCGCGTAGACGTAAAGGAATCGCTGCTCGAGGACGTCGGAAGCGCCGACGGACGCTGAGCCGGACAGCCCGAGTACGGGGGAGATCATGGAAGACCGCACGCCTGTCATCGAGCTTTCGGGGATCACCAAGGAGTATGTCATGGGCACCCAGGTGGTCCGGGCGCTCCGCGGGGCCGACCTGAAGATATTCCCCAACGAGTATGTGGCCATCATGGGCCCTTCGGGCTCGGGCAAGTCCACCCTGATGAACCTGATCGGCTGTCTCGACACCCCCAGCGACGGTCAGTACCTCTTCGAGGGTCTGCCGGTCCAGAAGATGACCGACGACGAACTGGCCGGGATCCGCAACCAGCGCATCGGATTCGTCTTCCAGACCTTCAACCTGCTCCCCCGGGCCGACGCCCTGCACAACGTCGAACTCCCCCTGATCTACAGCGGGGCGCCCGCCTCCACCCGCAAGAACCGGGCCCGTGAGGCCCTCTCCGCCGTCGGGCTGGGCGACCGCATGGACCACCGCCCCAACGAGCTCTCCGGGGGACAGCGTCAGCGGGTGGCCATCGCCCGGGCCCTGGTCAACTCCCCCTCGATCATCCTCGCCGATGAGCCCACCGGGAACCTGGACACCAAGACCGGTGAGGAGATCATGGCCATCTTCGAAGAGCTCTTTAACACCGGGAACACCATCATTCTGGTGACCCACGAGGAGTATATCGCCGAGCACGCCAACCGCATCGTCCGTATCCTGGACGGTAAGATCCACACCGACCAGGGGGTCAGTAGCCGGCGCCAGGCCAACCACGAGGCGGTGACCCGGGGGATGTTCCAGCGCTGAAGTATCGTTCGACCGGCATGTCTGTCGTATCGGGGGTCGGATGAAGGTCCCACGCCTGCTCATAGAGTTGCGGGAGAGCTTCCTGGCGGCGATCCGGGCCCTGCAGGCCAACCTGCTGCGCAGCATCCTGACCACCATCGGGATCGTGGTCGGGGTCACCG
>CAYUVJ010000418.1:0-2564 GCA_964447955.1 uncultured Gemmatimonadota bacterium | reverse complement strand
GCAACACCAGCAGTATCAGCATCACCCGGCTGGCCGCTCTGACCGACCGGCCCGACCGCTTCATCGGCATGCACTTCTTCAACCCGGTGCCGATGATGAGTCTGGTCGAGGTCATCCGCGGGCACGCCACCTCGGACGAGACGACAGCGGTGGTCATGGAAGAGGCCCGCGCTCTGGGCAAGACCCCGGTCGAGGTCAACGACTACCCCGGCTTCGTCTCCAACCGGGTCCTGATGCCGATGATCAACGAGGCGGTCTACGCTCTCATGGAGGGGGTGGCCGACGTCGAGGCCATCGACACGGTCATGAAGCTGGGTATGGCCCACCCGATGGGTCCGCTCACGCTGGCCGACTTCATCGGTCTGGACGTCTGTCTCGACATCCTCGAGGTCTTGCATCGCGAACTGGGTGACCCGAAGTACCGTCCCTGTCCGCTGTTGCGGCGCATGGTGGCGGCCGGGTACCTGGGTCGCAAGTCGGGCCGGGGGTTCTACGACTACAGCAAGTGAACGGAATTCGTGTCAGGGATGAGCACCTCCGACCGGTGTCGGTGGTGATGAACGGGCAGCAGTCAGGAGGGACACCGTGGATTTCCTATTGAACGAAGAACAGGACGCCATCCGCCAGGCCGCGAAGGAGTTCGCCGACGAGGTGGTGGCGCCGGGGGCGGGCGAGCGGGACGAGAAGGCCGAGTTCCCTACCGAGATCGTGAAACAGCTCTTCGAGCTCGGTTTCATGGGCATGACCGTGCCCGAGGAATGGGGCGGGGCCGGGACCGACCACGTCTGCTACGTGCTGGCCCTTGAGGAGATCAGCCGGGCCGATGCCGGGGTGGGCGTCATCATGAGCGTCAACAACAGTCTCGGCTGTGAGCCGATCATGCTGTACGGCAGCGAAGCCCTCAAAGAGAAGTACCTGAAGCGGCTGGCCGTCGGCGAGATCCTGGGTGCCTACGCCCTGACCGAACCGGGGGCGGGCTCCGACGCCGGGGCGCTGAGCACCACGGCCGTAAAGGACGGCGACCACTACGTGCTCAACGGTTCCAAGGCCTTTATCACCAACGGCGACTCGTGCGACGTGATGGTCGTTAACGCCAAGACAGAACCCGAGGCCCCCAACGGGAAGGGCATCACCGCCTTCGTCGTGGACAAAGGCACCCCGGGATTCAACGTGGGCAAGCATGAGGAGAAGATGGGCATCCGCTGCTCCGACTGCTGCGCCATCACCTTCGAGGACTGCCGGGTTCCGGCCGAGAACATCCTGGGTGAGGAGGGGAAGGGGTTCAAGATCGCCCTGGCCACTCTGGATGTGGGCCGCATCGGCATCGGAGCCCAGGCGCTGGGCATCGCCCAGGCCTCCCTGGACGAGAGTGTGAAGTACGCCAAGGAACGTCAGCAGTTCGGGAAGCCGATCGCCTACTTCCAGGCCATCCAATGGAAGATCGCCGACATGGCCATGCGCATCCATGCCAGCCGACTGCTCCTCTGGCGGGCGGCCTGGATGCGGGACCAGGGGATACGGCATACCCTGGAATCGAGCATCGCCAAGCTCTTCGCCAGCGAGACCGGTATGGCGGCAGCCCTCGAGGCGGTCCAGATCCACGGCGGCTACGGCTACATCCGCGAGTACCCGGTGGAGCGCCTGATGCGGGACGCCAAGATCTGCGAGATCTACGAGGGGACCAGCGAGGTGCAGCGACTGGTCATCGCTCGCAACGTCCTGGCCGACTGAGCATCCATCCCCGGTCCGGCCGGGAGAGAGAGGAAACGACCATGAGTGAAGCACAGAAGCCGGCCGGTGAGGTATCGGTGCGGCTCGAGGTCGACGGCCACGTGGCCGTCGTGACCATCGACCGGCCCAGGGCTATGAACGCCCTCTCGGTCGCCACCCTGGACGAACTGGAAGCGGTCCTCGACCGGATCGAGGCCGACCCCGACGTGCGGGCGGTGGTGCTCACCGGGGCCGGCGAGAAGGCCTTCGTGGCCGGCGCCGACATCACCGAGATCAAGGAGCTGGACCGTCAGGGGGGGGAGGCATTCGCCCGCCGCGGTCAGGCCCTCTTCGCTCGCATCGAGGCCTTCGCCCGCCCGGTCATCGCCGCGGTCAACGGCTACGCCCTGGGCGGGGGGTGCGAACTGGCCATGGCCTGCGACATCCGGGTGGCCTCGGCCAACGCCCGCTTCGGCCAGCCCGAGGTGAACCTGGGCCTGCTGCCCGGTTACGGCGGAACCCAGCGTCTGCCGCGGCTGGTCGGTCTGAGCCGGGCCAAACTGCTCATGCTCACCGGCGACATGGTGGATGCCGAGCAGGCCTACAAACTGGGCCTGGTCGACCGCCTGGTCCCCGAGAACTCGGCCCTCAAGGAATCTCTCGACCTGGCCCGAGCCATCGCCGGCAAACCGCCGCTGGCGGTGGGGGCTATCAAGCGCTCGGCCAACGCCTCGGACAACGGCGAAGCCGGTTACGGGGTCGAGGCCCTGGCCTTCGGCGACATCATGGAGACCGAAGACAAGGTCGAGGGGATCGGCGCCTTCCTGGAGAAACGCGCGGCGGAGTGGAAAGGA